>JBJMGN010000386.1:0-3560 GCA_045807885.1 Pyrinomonadaceae bacterium
CATCAGTTATCTCCTCTCTCATTTATTCTCGATCGAGAGTAACCCCCGGTCGATTTTTAGACCGTCCAAATTACCCAATGCCGCAAATGCCAGCCATTCCGTCCTGAAAAACTCCGCGGCGACGGCATTTACATCGTCACACGTCACAGCGTCCAGGTTCGCGATCGTTTCCTCAACGCTGATCTGACGGCCGTGAGTCAATTCAGATTCAGCGAGCGACGCCGCACGCGACGCCGAATCTTCCAGGTCGAGCAATATTGCAGCCCGTGCTTGATCTTTCTGCAGCTGAAGTTCGCCGTCAAAGACACCTTCGCGGACCAAATTTTTCATTTCCGAGGTCACAATGTCGGTGATCTCAGGCAGATTATCAGGCGACGCCGAACCCGAGATCGAGAGGAAACCGCAATCGCGATACAATTCCGCGGCCGAACCGATGCTGTACGTGAGACCGCGTTCTTCGCGGACCTTCTGCCACAGCCTGCTAGCCGTTCCGCCCCCGAGGATGTTTGCAAGCATGTCCGCAGCATAACGCCGCGGGTCCCTGCCGGAAACGATCGGCGCCGCGAAAACGAAATGGACCTGTTCGAGATCGTCTCTATGATTCATCGAGATCGTCGCGGCCGGGACTGGCGGTGAAGGCGTCGTGCCGGCCAACGCCGCCTGCGGTGTTGAGCCCAGTGATTCGGCCATTTTCAGCAAATGTTGGTGTTCGACATTACCGGCTGCTGCTATCACCAAATTTCCCGCGTGGAAATTCCTACGATGAAATGAACGCGTCTTTTCCGAATCGAACGACCGTACTGTTTCCGGTGTTCCGGCAATATCCAGACCCAATGGATGACCGGGAAAAAACTCGTGCTGGAAAATGTCGCTCAACAGTTCTTCCGGTGAATCCTCGTTCATCTTTAGTTCCTCGATGATCACCCGCTGCTCGTTTTCGAGGTCTGCCTCGTCAAAGCGAGAATTCGTGAGCATGTCGACAACGAGGTCGAAGGCCGCCTCGATGCGGTCATCGATCACCTTTAGGACGAAGCCGGTTTCTTCGTGGGTCGTGAAGGCATCAAGATTTCCCCCCAACCGTTCTTGTTCGATCGCTATATCAAGAGCCGATCGTTTTTCGGTGCCTTTAAAGACGCAGTGCTCAATGAAGTGCGAAATGCCGTTTAGGTCACCAGGTTCGTTCCGAGAACCGATGCGGTAAAAGAACCCTAGTGTCGCCGAACGTACACCCGGCATCCGGTCCGTCAGGACCACCAAACCGTTTTCGAGCCTTGTTTCAGTAATGTTTTCGATCATCGCGAATTAAAGAGCCTAGCATGCCGCGTCCCGTTTTGTCCCATGCTTGTCCTGATTCTGTCCCCGGCTTGTCCCGCTGGTTAGCGGGACAAATAAGTAGCGTATTTGCTTCATTTACAGCTATTTTTGTGATGATATTCTACGATTTTCAAAAAACTTTTTCTGAAGCGTCCCAGACTGTCCCCCTGTCCCACGTAATTATTTGCCGGGACGGCAATGGGACAGCTCAAAATTCGTTTTGACCCTTGTTTTATGGGGTCTTTTACGATTCGTCCCAAACTGTCCCACTGTCCCATGCATATTTTTTGCAAAAGCCTAAGCGAAAGCGAGAGCGATATCAGGACGAAAGAATACGAAGTGGATTCGCAAATATTCAACGTAAAACTGCATTGAGAGTATCGGTCTTACTTCGTGCGAGCTTCTGCACTAAACAGCTACCGCAAATGGTTCTGACCGATTGTCAAAGATCGAACGCAGCGAACACGTTGCCTCGGGCATTATATCAGGAAATTGCATAAACAGGCTGATGTATTATTAACGGCACAACTATTCAAAAAATAACCCCACAGGATGGAACTGCGGGGTTAAGGATGAGCTGATCTCGGCTTAGTTATTGCCGTTTTTCAGTTCTGAAGGTGCTTTCATCTGTTCACGGAAGAGGTTTAGCAGTAACAGCGTGCCGATGCCGCCGTCGCTGCCGCCGTTACCGCCGGAGGCGAGAATGTCGGGCGTTATCCTGACGCCTTTTTCGCCGATCACCTTTAACGTCTCAACGATCGCTACGCCGTGCTGGCCAAGTGCCTTGACCTGTTCGTTGTAGGCCACGCCTTGGGCTTCGCCGATAAGACGCATCTTCTCAGCTTCGGCTTTACCGGTCTCGCTGATGTAGTATGCTTCGCCCTCGGCCTCCTTCTTACGCTGTTCAGATCGCTTGCCGGCAATGTCGACCCCGACGGTGGCCTCCATAAGACTCCGCTGGTTATCAGCTTGCGAACTGGTCCTTTCGAGCTCGATACGTTTGACCTCGGCTTCGCGCTGAGCGTT
This sequence comes from Pyrinomonadaceae bacterium, assembly GCA_045807885.1. GTDB lineage: Bacteria > Acidobacteriota > Blastocatellia > Pyrinomonadales > Pyrinomonadaceae > OLB17. The sequence continues at coordinate 2,341 of JBJMGN010000386.1, forward strand.
GAACATATTCTGTTTTTGCTCGGCAAGTATCTTTTCAGTCTGCGTTTTCATCAGCTCTTCCGGCAGATGGATGTGGCAGATCAGCACGTTAACGACGTCGACGTGATATTTCAAAAGGTGCATCCGCACACGGGCTTCAGCACGTTCCTGTTCCTCATGTCGATTTTGCAAATATGCCATCGCCGAGCTTTCTGAAGCCTGGTTGCGGAATATCGAGTCGATCAGCGGATGCATCACGTTCTGGATCAGGCGGCTGACGTCGCCGATCTTTGCCACCATGAACGGAGCGTCTTCCGGCTTTACGCGAAACACGACGCGAACCTCGAGCTGCATCGTAAAACCGTCCTTCGAAATTACCTCGAACGGGTCGAACGTATTGCTCACGTCACCTGACGTCCATTCGACGGTCTGGTTCGTAGTGGGGATCACGATCGGTGAAACCGCGAGCGTGTTGACATAATAGCGGCCCGGTCCGACCACCATTTCCTGAATCCCGCGGTAGCCTTCCGGCACAACATACGCCTCGTGGGCGCCGCTATCGAGACGTTTATCGGCTGGGTCACCCGAAAGCAGCTCGGCCTTTATGTCGTCAAGCGTCGCCTTTTCGCCGTCGACGTGATCAAGCTTTTCGGCCGCGATCTGCATCTGCTGAGCCTCTTCCTGTTCGAGGCGTTCGCGTATTTTGCGGGCCATTGCCTGGCGAATCTCTTCGGACGGGTCCTTGCCGACGTTCGAGACGACGACCGCGACTTCACCCGGCTTAACTTCTTTTGCGGATTCAAGGATCACCTTGAACAGCAGCGGGTTGATGTAATAAGTGCCCGGAAGCAGGATGTCCTTTTGCGGGCCGCGCTGGCCGCCGCCGGCAATGAACGTGTTCGAATCCTGGAAATTGTCGTGTCCAGCAACCGGCGCGGCGACGTAATCACGCGGATCGAGCGGTGACCCGTCGAGAGCCTCGACCAGGCCGATCTGATTTTCGGTGATCATCGTGGCTTCAAAAAACCGCACATCGAAAAGGCCAGCCTGCGTGCTGTTGTCATCGATAGATGTCGACATCGTATGGATGCGATATGTGCCGGGCGTCAAGATCTCGACCTGCGGCCCTTTCTGGCCGCCGTTGTATATGAACGCCTCGGCATCCTGAAAATTCTTGTGATTCGCTATTGCCTTGCCGTGCAGACGGCCCGCGTCGAGCGGGGAACCATCTGCGGCCGTGA
>JBJMGN010000387.1:0-5883 GCA_045807885.1 Pyrinomonadaceae bacterium
GCCATTCGACACTATCAAAAAGCGATCGAGCTGGATCCGAATTATGCATGGGGATATTTGTGGATAGGTCAGGCCCTTCTGGAAAAGGGTTCGAACGACGAAGCCCTGCAATATATAAAGCGATCGGTGGACATGTCTAAGGGTAACGTCCGGATGATAGCAACTCTGGGTTATGCGTATGCAATGATCGGCGACCGTGCCCAAGCGGAGCGCATCATTGCTGAGCTTCGTGATGGGTCAAAGAACGGATACATATCACCGTATTTCGTAGCGACGATTTACGCAGGACTAAATGAAAAAAACCTGGCTTTTGAATGGCTTGAAAAAGCGTACGAGGAACGGCATCCGTACCTGATACTGATGGGGGTCGAACCGGTATTTCGAAACCTGCGGGAAGACCCGCGATTTCAGGCATTTACCAAACGCATCGGGCTGCCGTGAGGCATTATGGACAACAAGTACAACATTCCTAAGAAGCGCAAACCTGAAACGAAGCAGGAGCAGATCCAGCAACAGATAGAGGAGTTGGTGAAGCGTCGTGACCGGATCACGAACGCCGCCGAGAAAGCTGCCATTCAGAAAGAGATAATGGCACTGTTTGCACAGTATGAAAGGCTGAAGCTTTAGGTAACCGGCGACAGATTGCAGTTACAAAACAAACTAAAACTGAAGCCTGGCCATTGGAACACATTCATTTTGGATTCGGGGCATAATAAACCACTTCTGCGGCGTGCGGCCGGAGACGAAATTTGATGCGGCCGCCATCAGTGAGAGTAAACCCGAACATAGTATCGTCTTCGTTCATCGAGATCATTGAAACCGTTCTGTTCGCCAGTTTCTGCGCGATGTAATCGGCGCTGACCAAACCGGTCGCCTTTTCGTCTGTGGTACTCGTGATGTAGCTAAATTTGTGCATGGAAACCTCTGTTATCGATATAGACGCGTGCGAATACTGAAAGCGGACAGAACAATACGGCTCTCGGAGTATAATATTGCGCATGAAAGTTTTATTAGCGTTGGTAGTATTGGCTGCAACAATTCTCTCGGCGGGATGTTCTAACACATCGGTAGGAAATCAGGGCTCGGCTCCCTCGAAAGTGTTTGCGGCACCGGCGAAGGATCTAACCGACGCCGATGTGGCGAAACTGAAATGGATCGAAGGCGAATGGAAAGGTATAGATGATGATAAGCCGTTCTATGAACGTTATCGATTCGAGGGTTCGTCGATGGTCGTCGAAAGCCTGAAAGATGAAAAACTGGAGGTCGAAGACGCTGACCGGTTTGAGCTCATAGACGGTGAGTTTGGGAAGGGTGAAGGCGAGGACCGTTCGGCGGCCAGCGAGATCACCGACACTTATGTGCAGTTCGTTCCCGCCATCAAAGGCACCGGAAATTCTTTCAGGTTCGAGAGGGTCGACAACAATACATGGAACGCGATCCTCGAATGGGAGGCCAACGAAAAACGGCCCGCAGGCCGGAAAGTCTACGTGATGCAACGCGTCGCACAAAAGTAGAATTTAAATTAGTGGCACAACTTTGACGGTCTTGACTGGAGTTTTCAGATTCGGGTCCAGATTTATTTTCGTCGGTTTCGATGTGAGCTTGAACGTAAAAACCTGGCTTCGTTTATTTATTTCAAGCGGCATCACAACACTTTCGTTCGCGACCGTGAATTCGATCTCGGTCGGCAGGCGAAAAGCCTGCGTCACCATCCGGCCAGGCTTTTGAGTTTGTGTAACTGTAAGCGACAGCGTTTTTGTGCCCGCATTCCATACCGGCACGAGGGTCAAATGGGGGGAGCCAATGCCATAAACCCATTGGTCGAAGAACCAGCCGAGATCCTGTCCCGACGTTTCCTCCATTACCTTTTTGAGGTCGGTTGATTCGACGCTGCCGAACTTATGTCGATTCAAATATGTATTTATCGCCTTCCAAAAATTTGCATCGCCTACTTGTTCACGCAGCGTATGGATAACTGCACCGCCTTTGCTGTACGTGACGCCTGAATGGTCGAATAGACCTGCAACATTTCCGGCTTCAAGATTAAACAGACCATTGTTCTTTGGAAGTACGGCATCTTCCAGCTTGAATTCTTCGGCATCGCCGGCGACCATGCGCAAGTAATCTTGTCGGCCATACTTCTTTTCGCGATACGCCGCTTCCATAAAAGTTGCAAATCCTTCATTTAGCCAAAGCTCGGCCCAGTTACGGCACGTAACGAGATCGCCAAACCACGAGTGCGCGAGCTCGTGCGAGACCAAGTCTTCGATATTGCCGCGAATAAAATCGACTCTGGCAGCATAGATCTCGGTGTCTGCCATTGTTGTCGCGGTAATATTTTCCATGCCGCCAAAGTTGAAGCTCGCAACGACGGTTTGATCGTACTTATTGTAGGGAAATGGAACGCCGGTTAGCTCTTCGAAGATCCGCATCATATCCTTCGTGTTGCCATATGCAAGCGGCACGATAGCCTCGGTGCCCGGATAGACGTAATAACCGAGGTCGGCTTCTTTATATTTTTCCGTAACTTTGGCGTATTTCCCGATCACGAATGAGATCAGATATGACGAATGCGGAATTGGCATTTTGTAATGCCAGGTCGAGGTGTTGTCCGCATTGTCTTTCTGTTCGATAAGCTCACCGTTCGCGACCACCGTTTCACCTTTTTGCGCGGTTATGAACTGTTCGCTCGTAGCTTTGTCGGAAGGAAAATCGAAAGATGGAAACCAATGACGATGCTCGTCGGCTTCGCCCTGGGTCCATATCTGGGCGGAGCGGCGTTCGACGCCGCTTTCCAGCATCGGTTCCACAAAATAAACTCCCTTCTTTGGTTTCAGCGCTGTGTACTGAAGACGGATCGAGACAGTGTCATTCGGCCCGTATGCTTTATCTAGTGTCACGATGATCTTATCCCCTGCAATGCGAAATTTTAGATCGACACCGGAAGGGTCGAGCATCACTTTTTTAAAGTTTAATGCGACCTGATCGAATTCTGCGGTCCTGAAATTCGCGGCCAGCGGTTTGAGTGTGATCGTCGTGTCACCGATCACCTCGAATTTTGGGCGGTCGAAGTTCGTACGGATCAGATAATGTTGGACATCATACGTCTGCTTGCGGTTAAAGTCGGGCCTCGCCTGCGCGAAGATGTTGACCCCGCTCGTTAAAAAAAAGGCCGCTAGCAAGGCGGCGGCCCGTTTTCCTTTTTGAAAATTCATAAGCTGCTATTTTAGATGCCGTCCGAACCAATCGAGTACGTTCTTATACCAAAATTCCGAATTCTGGGGCTTCAGGATCCAATGACCCTCATCAGGAAAAATGATCAGCTTTGAGGGTACATTGCGCAGTTGAAGCGTTGTATAAAGCTGCAAACTCTGGTCGTAGGGAACTCGAAAATCCAATTCGCCTGCTGATACGAGCGTTGGCGTATTAAAGTTTGCAACAAACTTATTCGGCGACCAGCGAGCATACATCGCGGGATTTTCCCAAGGCATTCCTTTGAATTCCCAGTTGGGGAACCAAACTTCCTCGGTTGCCGTTGCCATAGACTCCAAATTATATACACCGGCGTGTGAAACGAAGGCTTTGAACTTGAAACGCGGATCATTGTTGTGGCCGATCAACCAGTCGACCATATATCCGCCGTAACTTGCCCCAGCGGCTCCGATTCGATTCCTGTCAACATAATTCTTCGCCCTTAACACCTCGGCGATCCCATTCTTAATGTCGACAAAAGCTTTGCCTCCCCAGTCACCGGAAATGTCGTTCACGAACTTCTGACCAAAGCCTGTAGAACCCCGGGGATTCGGCATAAAAACAACATACCCAGCGTTCGCAAACACTTGAGGATTCCACCTGTAACCCCAGCTATCGCCCCAAGCACCCTGCGGACCTCCGTGGATCAAAACCAGAAGGGGATACTGTTTTGTTGCGTCGAAAAATCCGGGCTTGATTATCCACCCCTGCACAGGCGTGTTCAATGCACCTTTCCATTCGATCGATTCAGCTTCTGCCATCGGAAAGTAGCGAAGAAGCGATTCGTTCACGTTTGTGAGTGCGACCCGCCCGCTTCCGTCGGAATTTGCACGGTAAATCTCAGCTGGCGATTTCATCGAGCTCGAAAGGAAAGTGATCGTCCGTCCGTCTGGCGCGACGTTGATGTTGCTTGCATAAACGTCCGTGACGGTGGGTTTTACGTGTGTCGCGATACGAAGCCGAAAGTCGGGTTCAACCGGAACACTGTATATCGGTGACCGGCCATGGGTACCGGCCGCGAAATAGATAGTCTTGCCGTCGCGCGAAAGGGTCATCTCGTCCACTTGCTGATCGAAACCGATCGTCAATTCGACAGTTTCGCCGGAGCTTCGGTTATAACGCATTATTCGCCAGCGGTCGGCTTCGAAGGTCGCGGTTGCTTGCGAACGGTAGACGATGTATTTGCCATCGGGCGTATATAAAGGTGTCGCATCATACCCTCGATTCGATACCGTGATGTTCTTTTCGGATTTATTGGTCAACGACCTGACGACGATGTCGCTATTGGTGGATATAGCTTCGATCTTGTCGAAATTGCGCAAATACGCGATCTCGCGCGAGTCGGGCGAGAATGCATAATCCACGCCGCTGCTCGCTGCATAGGGAGGCGAATCGAAGTCGCCCGGGGTGAAATCGACCGGGTCACCGCTCGATGTGGAAACAACGAAAACATGTGTCCGCTTCCGGTCGCGCCATTCGTTCCAATGCTTGAAAAGCAGGCGCTCGGTCACTTTCGCCTGAACTTTGCTTCCCTCGATCCGCTTATCTTCCGCCTCATTGCACTGGTCATTATTGCATTCGGGATAGACGTCGGAATTAAAGGCGATCCACTTTCCATCGGGCGACCAGACAGGGTTCGAAGCACCACTCGAGAGCTTTGTGAGTTGACGTTCGCGGCGGCCGTCCGATTCCATCGTCCAGACCTGCCCGCCCTTGATGAAAGCGATAAGTTTTCCATCGGGCGACCATCTTGGCGCACTCGCAGAAGCATTTCCGGTCGTGAATTGTTTTGGAATAGTGTTTGGCTGGTCGGCCGGAATCGAATAGATATGGTTGACCGTTCGGTTCGCATTTTTATCAACATCGCCGATGACGAATACCACCGTGCGTCCGTCGGGTGAAAGCTGTGGGTCGCTAACGCGGCGAACGAGCATCATGTCGTCGAAATTAAATGGACGCTGGGCGATCGAAAAAGACGATACGAGCAAAAATATCGCGAGGATTGGTAATCTGTGTTTCATATGGTGAGCCCCTGGGTATGGATCGGAAAAATCAGAAGAATTATCGCATAACGGAAATAAAAGCATTAGCCGGCTTCGCAAGTTTCCTGTGCATTAATATAAAATTCGTCAATGAAATCCAGCCGCATTTTTGTTCTTTTAACAATCCTCCTGTTTGAACTTTCGACACCAGGCCAACAGGTGTCGCCTACACCGCAACTATATACGGAAGCAACGTTCCAGCAGCTTCGCACATTACAGAAAGCTGCGCTCGCAAGTGACTACGCATACACTCGAACCGCTTACTTAAGCAACAATATCGGCCCGAGGCTTTCCGGTTCGCCGCAGGCGCAGCGCGCGGTCGAGTACGTAGCGGACGAGATGCGTAAGCTCGGACTTGAGGTTCGTCTGCAAAAGGTGATGGTGCCTCATTGGGTCCGCGGCGAGGAGAAAGGTTCAATCGTCGAATTTCCGGGAATGGCGCCCGGAACGACGCAAAAGATAGTTCTTACGGCGCTAGGCGGCAGTATTGCGACCCCGGACAGCGGATTAACCGCTGAAATCGTGGTTGTGAGCAGCTATGAAGAATTGAATAGTCTCGGACGCGGACGCGTTCAGGGCAAGATAGTTT
>JBJMGN010000388.1:0-5892 GCA_045807885.1 Pyrinomonadaceae bacterium
AACCCGCTGCTCGAAGGCGTCTGGTTCTTCGGCAACGGCCTGGTGTGCTTCCAAACCAGCTACGATTTTTTCATGATCGCCCTCGACGGCCAGGAAGACGTCGAACGAATGGTAAAAGAAGTAAAAGGAATGCTTCCAAGAGCCGAAGCGGCTTAGTTCCAGTCAGAACCGCGAGCGGTAGCGACCGGCCCCCTCAGGCAGAACCGCGACATGCCGGCCCCGCGAACGGCATCCCGAAGCGGAACCGACTGCTATGGAACGCGCACGATTTGGCTGCCGAGCAGCGTCACGAATGCAGTCCCAAGTATTGCTTTCGCGATCGCGGATTTATAACGCGACAAACCAGGGGTCGCACGTCCCCAAAAATCCTCGAGCCCGGTTCAGCGGGCGACAGAGTTTCATCTCAACCGGCGACCTCGGCACCGCCCCACCGACTCCCGCACCCATCCCAAATCAATGAATTCTGTTTTTGGACGAATGGTCTCCAATCTGACTGTATTGGAGGTTACGCTATGACATTTAAATGCAGGAATACTTTTAGCGTGGAGACGTCTATCGATAGTGCTGGAGGCGGCTGACGGGCTGACCCACACCCGCGATAGACCGAAGATTGTGGAGTAAATATGGAAAGCAAAGCAAGGATATTGGGCCATGGGGCACATCCGTTGTTGATCGTTTTTCCGCTCGGACTGTTATCGACAGCGGTGATCTTCGACATCGTTTACTTAGTAACCGGTTCGCAAGGCGCGACGATTCTCGCGTTTTGGCTTATCGCCGCGGGCGTGATCGGCGGCCTTGTCGCGGCGGTACCCGGACTGATCGATTGGGTTGCGATAATTCCCGCGAACACACGCGCGAAATCGGTCGGCCTTATCCACGGCGTCGGCAACGTCGTCGTCGTACTGCTGTTCGCCGTCAGTTGGTGGCTGCGCCGCGATGCCGAACCCGGTTTCAACATGGCTGGCCGACCCGACACCCTGGCGCTCATTTGTTCGTTCGCAGGGTTCGTATTGGCACTCGGAACGGGCTGGCTCGGCGGCGAGCTGATAGAACGGCTCGGCATCGCGGTTCACCCCGGAGCACATCCGAACGCGCCGAGCTCGCTATCCAATCGCCCGGCGACGGAAAATTCGGACAGTGTGATGTGAGATGACTATACCGGTGGCTTCCAATCCCCGAGCCTGCTTGAGTGGGCGAAGTGTCAGAAGCCCGCACTAAGTAAGGGCGTAATGCAGAAACGCGACCTTAATTGAGCGTGTTTTTGTTATGAAGCGTGCCATCTTCTGCAGAAGCCCGCGTGTAAACAAGGGGCGTAACTTTCAACGAAGAATAACCGAGCCTGTTCACGAACCGAACGCGTTGCTCTGCATTGGCAGTTACGCCCTTACTAACGTGCGGGCTTCTGCAATGACCTGCGTTTCTACGATCTTAGCCGCGGAGCGACTCGCAGATAGGTTCACTCCCAACTGTTCAGGACCTGAGCGCCGGACGATGAGAAATCACCGATATTTCTAGTAACTACAGTCAGATCATATTCGAGAGCCGTGGCAGCAATTTGGCCGTCGAGAACGGGCGGTTTGCTGCCCAGCTTTTCAAGCCCGTCCAACATTTCACCCCATCGACGAGCAACTTTTACGTCGAATGGCAGAATGTGATCGTCAAATCGAACTATCAACTCATCCAACCAATTATTTAGATCATTCTTGCGGCGAGAACCCGGCAATTTCGAAATACCCTTTTGAATCTCACCAATTGTGATAGCACTGACGAATTGTTCTGACGCGTCGCAGTTTGAGAACCAGCGAATAACATTCTGATTTGGGGTTTTCTTTAGAAATTCCGAAAGAGCATTCGTATCAAGCAAAAATGGCATGACTATTCATCAGACAAATCCACCTCGCGGTACGCCGCATCGTTATCGCGCGTTAGATCGAGATCCATTCCATACTTCCTTGCCGGATTATCAAGAAGGAAGTCGACAAACGACTTTTTTGGCGCGGTCAATTTCTTGTAATCGGCATAAGAAATGACCACCGCCGTTTCTTTGCCATTCTTTGTTATCACTTGTGGTTCGCCATTAGCCGCATTCGTTACGACTTCGCTGAATTTGTTTTTCCCTTCAAAAACAGAGAATTTTTTCATATGGCTAGCTTAGCTAGATACAGCAGTTTTGTCAATTTATTTGTATTGGGAACGGCACAAAACATAGCCCGAAGATCACCAATGTAAGGAATGCGATGATTTTACGCTTTCCATCCAAAGGAGTTTGGTCCCAAGGGTCTGGGTGTTTGATCCGCATCATCACGCCAAGCAGAATCGCGATAAGAAAGCCGCTCGGGCTGTTGAAATAGAACCAGCCAAGAATCGAAAAGCTCGCCATTGCAACGAACGCGATGCGTCCGGTCCAATAATGTACGCGTTCGCCGAAAACTGCGAAGATCGCGTGTCCTCCATCCAGTTGGCCGGACGGTATTAAGTTCAGTGCGGTCACGAGCAATCCGACCCAGGCCGCAAAGTAAAACGGATTTCCAAATGCAAAGTGGAGATCGATACCAAAAAAGAAAGCGATCACACGCATCATCAATGGATCTGTAAACACCAAACCGCCTGCGCCTGCAACCTGTGCCGGCGTCGCAACGTGCATCGTCGCTACGCCCATGATGGCAATCGGGATCAGTGCAATGAAACCGGCTATCGGCCCCGCAACGCCAATATCGAACACCGCTCGGCGTGACGGCATCGGCGAGCGGATCTTGATAAACGCGCCGAAGGTTCCCGCCGGCCCGATCATCGGTGGAGTGGGAATAAAGTAAGGCAGCGTCGCGTCAACGCGATAAATACGGCACGCAATGTAATGCCCCATCTCGTGCGAGATCAGAATAAACAGCAGCGAAAGCGAAAAACTCAGCCCGTAGGTAAGATAGGATGGATCCGTAACCAGGGTATTTATGGTTGACCCGATCAGTGCCACGTATTTGGCGGGCAACGTAGCGATCCAGGGAATAAATTCGTCAAAGGTTTGCGGCTCGGTTTCCGGCAGCGTTTCAATTCTGCCGAATGGAAATAGAACCCCGGCTATCGTCGAGGTAACTAAGGTCACCAACAGGAAAGCCGAGTGCCGCAACCAAGTGCGAAAACTTGGTCGCGGAAATCCGTCAGAAAGTGTGAATGGTTCAAATCCCGGCATTGAATACAAAAAGCCGCAAATCACAAGCATACCGTTCGGCTTCGCGATTTGCGACTCCTTTAGAGTCTCCTAAAATTTAGATGAAATGAACTAGGCTTTTACTGCCTTTTCGGTCAGCTCCTTTCCCGGCTTGAACCGTATGGTTTTGCCCGCAGGGATCGGAACCTCCGTTCCTGTTCGAGGATTGCGTCCAACGCCTCGTTTTCGCGGCTTTACAATGAAAACGCCAAAACCTCGAAGCTCGATTCGGCTGCCTCGTGCCAGCGCTTCCTTCATTGCGTTGAACAGCGAATCGACAACCTGTTCAGCTTTCTGTTTTGGAACACCCGTCTTATCGGCAACTTGGTTGACGATATCCAGTTTGATCATGGTTCCTCCATATGCGTTGACTGATGCGTGAGAAGAACGACCCTTGATTTGGACAGTGTAACGATAATATGCCTGTAAGTCCTTTTCTGTCAAGATTTTTCAGAAAATAATTACTGTCGGTATTTGCAAGGTTTTGGGGCCATTTTGTACGCCAGAAACGTTTCATCCATACCCTTGAGGTGCTAAACTTCTCGCATTCGAAAACGAGTTTGGGGGCGAAACGATGCGTTGGGGAGATCTAAGACAGAGCACGAATATTGAAGATCGGCGCGGAATGGGCCGCGGGGTCGCGATTGGCGGCGGCGGATTGGGCGTGATCATTTTGGCTATCGCCGTCATGCTTTGCGGCGGCGACCCGAGCCAATTACTGAACAATCTTCCTTCTCAGGGAGAGACACAGCAGCAACCAGCGCCCAATAACCCAGCTGCGACTAATGATCAAAACCGTCAGTTCGTCGGCGCGATCATGGGAAATTTAGAAGATGCATGGCGACAGATATTGCCCCAGCAGGCTCGTGTTCGTTATCAGGACCCGAAATTAGTGCTTTTCAATGGACAAGTGGAATCCGCATGCGGTTACGCGAGTGCCGCGACCGGACCTTTCTATTGTCCGGGAGATCAGAACCTGTATCTGGACTTCGATTTTTTCAACGAGCTTCGCCGCGAATTCAAAGCACCCGGCGACTTTGCGCAAGCCTATGTGATCGCGCATGAGTTTGGTCATCATATTCAGAATCTGACCGGGATGATGGACCGGGTACAGCGGCAGGGACAAAACAATCGGCTTTCCGTGGCGCTCGAATTACAGGCCGATTGTTACGCCGGCGTCTGGGCAAACTTTGCTCAAAAGCAAGGGCGGGTCGAAGCAGGAGATGCAGAGGAAGCGATCCGCGCTGCAAGCGCAGTAGGCGACGACATCATTCAAAAACGGACCCAGGGATATGTTGTGCCCGACTCGTTCACTCACGGCTCGGCGCAGCAGCGGATGCAATGGTTCTCTCGCGGAATGCAAAGCGGCGATATGCGGCAATGCAACACACTCGGTGCTTGATCAATGCAGGAAAATTTTTCCTACGACGCTGTTCCATATCCCAGCAAGTTCTTTTTGCAAACGCATCCGGACCGCCTCGCCGCTGCCGGCATTCTTTACGGAATGCAGCCTGCGTCGGTAGAGAATTGCCGAGTTCTTGAGCTCGGCTGCGGCAATGGAAGCAATTTGATCTCACATGCCTTCGGCCTGCCGAACTCCAAATTTGTCGGCATCGATCTTTCCGAAATTCATATCGATCAGGGAAACGCGGCGGCGAAGGAACTGGAACTAACTAACATCGAGTTTCAAAAAGTGGACGTGATGGAAATGGCCGCCGACGATTTCGGCAGGTTCGATTACATTACGGCACACGGCCTATTCTCATGGGTTCCCGATTTCGTTCGCGACAAAGTGCTCGCACTGTTCAACGAATTACTCCAGCCGAACGGGATCGGTTATATCAGTTACAACGCCTATCCCGGTGCGTACCCGCGAGAGATGGTGCGCTCGCTGATGCGTTACCACACTCGCGGTATCGAGGAACCGGAGAAGAAGGTCGAGAAGGCGATCGCTCTACTTGAGCTTCTCGCGAAAAATTCTACCGAGCCGGAAGTCTATCAGCGCATCCTGCAGTTCGAATTTCGACGCCACCAAACACACGATACCGCCGACATATTTCACGACGATCTTGGGGAATGCTACGGCCCGTTTTACTTTCATGAATTTGCCGAGCTCCTTGGCTCGAACGGTATGCAGTTTCTATCCGAAGCTGAGCTCCACGCGTCATCGCGTCAGGGCGTTGCGAAGGAATACAACGAGCTTCTCGATTCACTCGATGATCCGATCCAACAGGAGCAGTATCTCGATCTGCTTCGCGGTCGCGTTTTCCGGCAGACACTTTTCTGCCGTGCCGCCGTCGAACTCGATCGCGAACCGAAGCCGGATCTGATCAACAGTTTTTACCTCTCCTCGTCGCTCCGACCGATCGAACCGCTTGAGGACATCGCGTTAAAAAAGGTCCAAAAATTTGGAAATGCAAAAGGCCATACCATGCAGATCGACCATCCGCTCACGAAGGCATCGCTCGCTTTTCTCGGCGAGGTGTGGGGACGCTCGATCAAGACCAGGGAGTTGTTGGAAGCGGCGAAACAGATACTCACAAATGCCGCGAGCGAGGTCCAGAATTGGGATGAAGAATGCGAAACCGCACGAATGATCCTGATGCAGATCTGCCTGGGCAGTGACCTTATCGAACTGCACACTTATGCACCCGGAGCTGTCGGAAATGCAGGTCAAAAGCCAAAGG
>JBJMGN010000389.1:0-4383 GCA_045807885.1 Pyrinomonadaceae bacterium
GTTCCAAGATCTGCTTACACACCCGCATGAAGCACCGAACTGACCTAGATTTCCCGTTCCAGTAGCCAGCTCTCAGCATCTTCAAGATCCTGAAAATATCCGTATATGCCCCCGTGGCCTGCTCCATAATCAACGACGTTCGATAGCGTTTCCCCGTCCGCCTGGATCGAATTCAGGAATGCAATAGGTATCTTCACCTCTATAGAGAGGATGTAATCCATCGTGCTGAACAACTCGTCTCTCTGCATCATGCAGAAATGGCGTATTTTACTGCAAAGATGGCCCTTATAGATACGAAGATCGAATTCCTAAAGCAAGTTATAAGGCCACTTAGTAACCAATAGCGGCGCCGTCGCTTCGCGGATCTATTGCACCCATCTTCAACCCCGAATTTGTCACCATAATTCCCGTTGCTGAAGCAATATTCCCGGGTCTATCAACAAACTTATGCCCGTACCCGTCGAGGATCTTTCGCGTATCGGGTGAAATTCCGTTGACCTCGAACATGATCTCGTCCGGCAGCCATTGGTGGTGAATTCGCGGAGCGTCGATCGCTTCTTGGATGTTCATTCCGTGATCAATAACATTGATGACGATCTGCATCACCGCAGAGATAATTCGCGGCCCGCCGCGAGCACCGGCGGCAAACCAAAACGATCCGTCCGGGTGTAGTACGATCGTCGGAGTCATCGACGATAGCGGGCGCTTGCGCCCTTCGACCTTGTTTCGTTCGCCTTGGATCAATCCGAAAATATTCGGTGTTCCTGGACGAGCGGCGAAGTCGTCCATCTCATCATTCATAAGAACGCCGGTCCCTTTTATCGTGACACGTGAACCGTATAAGTCGTTTATCGTATATGTGTTAGAAACGACCATCCCGTCTTTGTCGATAACCGTAAAATGGGTGGTCTCGGTCCCTTCCTTGATGGCGATGTTGCCATGACCGACGGAAGCGCTAGTGCCGGCTTTTGTAAGATCAATACTGTTTCGGCGCGTCGCCGCATACTTTTTATCGATCAATTGTGAAACAGGTACGTCCGCAAAATCAGGGTCCGCCATGAATTCTGCACGGTCGGCAAATGCGCGGCGGGAAGCCTCCGCAAAAAGATGAAATTTCGCAGCGGAATTCGGACCCAGCGTTTTTAGATCATACGACTCGAGCATGTTCAGGACCTGAAGCATAACGATTCCGCCCGAGCTCGGCGGCGGCATTGAAATTATTTCGTTACCGCGATAATTCCCTCGAAGCGGTGTACGTTCTTTTGCAACGTAATTCTTAAGATCGTCCAGCGTAATAAGCCCGTTGTTCGTCTTCATATCGGTGACGATCAATCGTGCAGTTTCTCCGCGGTAGAAATCACTCGCACCCTTAACTTTTATGCGAGATAGAGTTTTAGCTAGATCGGGCTGCTGAAATAAGTCTCCAGCTTCCCAAAAACGGCCGCCGTTCAGAAAGATCCGGTTGCTTTCGGGATATCGCGATAATGTTTCTTTGTATGATTTGAAGAGTTCCGCTAATCGATGGGTTAGAACGTAGCCATTCGCTGCCAAAAGACGCGCCGGTTCAACAAGATCAGCCCAACTCACTTTTCCGGAACCGTGCCTTTTGAAAGCTAGTTCGAAACCCGCCAGCGTCCCGGGGACGCCTGATGCTCGATAACCGACTGACGACGACCCCTCGCCCTTGATCAGCTTACCGTTCTTATCGACGAATAGATCGCTCCCTGCCGCCGAAGGCGCCATCTCCCGATAATCGATCGACGTAGTCTTCCCGTCCGGCTTTCGAATTAACATGAATCCGCCGCCGCCAATATTCCCTGCTTCTGGATACACGACAGCTAAAGCTAAGCCGATCCCGATGGCCGCATCAACCGCATTACCGCCCTTTTTTAGAATGTTTACCCCGATCTGCGACGCGAGCGGGTGCTGCGACGCGACCATTGCATGCTTTGCTATCGAGGGCTCGCCTCTGCGATCAGAAGGTGTTTTTGCAACAACCAGACCCGTGAGCCCGTTGCCGAACAATGCGACAAAAAGCAGCGAAGAAATAAGCCGTCGGTTCATATCGCAAACTCTAGCAAACTTCATATTTGCGGCAAAATGTCGGAATGATTCAGGGGCATGATGGTGAGAGAAAAAAGGGTTTGGTTTTGAAACCAAAAGCAGGTATAGTCAACTTTCCTTTACAGCCTGAATACACCTAAAAGCTGGTATAGAAATGACAGACGACGGTAGTTTACGAAATGATTTTTTCGCGGCTAAAAACCGGCTATCTATTACCCCTCCGCCGTTTGCCGTCGCGGGCCCGCCGAAGGCTTTCTGAATCTCGCCTCTTCACTTATCTTGCAATCCTCGGACCGGGAATGATCGCCGCAAACGCCGGTAATGATGCCAGCGGAATCGCGACTTATTCTTCGGTTGGCGCGGCTTTTGGATACTCAATGCTTTGGGCATTTATTCCGATGGTGGTGGCTCTGATCATTGTCCAGGAAATGTGTGTGCGAATGGGCATTGTGACCGGCCAAGGACTTGCCGACCTTATTCGCGAACAGTTCGGCGTCCGGTGGACAGCGTTGATCATGGCATCGCTGCTCATCGCAAATACGGGGGTGATCGTTTCCGAATTTGTAGGTATCGCGCAGGCGTCTGAGCTATTTGGCATCTCGCGAAATATCACTATTCCCATCACGGCCGGATTTGTATGGTGGTTGGTTGTTCGGGGTTCCAGACGGCGCGTTGAGAACGTTTTTCTTGCAATGTCGCTCGTGTTTTTGACATATGTTGTCTCAGCTTTTCTCTCTCGTCCGGACTGGGCCGCGGCCGGCTACGGATTCATTGATCCCAAATTGAGCAACGACACGTTTTTTCTGTTTGCACTTATGGCGATGATCGGAACAACGATCACACCGTTTATGCAGGTATTCGTTCAGTCGTCCGTAGTCGATAAAGGAATGGGGAAAGAGGAGCTTGGAGTGGCCCGAGCTGACGTGATCGTGGGAACTGTTTTCGCATGTCTGATAGCGGTTTTCATCGTAATTTCGACCTCGGCCACGCTTCACGCAAACGGAATTACTGAGATCGACACCGCTGCTACTGCTGCTGAAGCGCTTACACCGGTCGCCGGTGAATACGCCAAGTATTTATTCGCCGTTGGATTACTGGGTGCTGCTATGTTAGCGATGGGAGTGCTGCCTTTAGCAACCGCTTACTCCCTAAGTGAAGCACTTGGTTTCGAAAAAGGCCTTTCGCGTTCTTTTCGCGAGGCGCCGATTTTTTTAGGGATCTTTACTGCCCTGATGCTGGTAGGCGCGCTCATAGCCTTGATTCCCGGCATACCGCAGATAAAACTGCTGCTACTTACCCAGTGCGTCAATGGCCTTCTCTTGCCGATACTTCTTTTCGCGATCATTAAACTCGCGAACGATGAAAAGCTCATGGGCGAGTATCGAAACCGGCGGTCGTTAAACCTTTTCGCGATCACGGTCGCGTCTGTCGTTTCCGTGCTGTCGATCGCATTGATTGGCAAAACGATTGCTGATATGTTTTAGCCGTCCCTATGGCCGAATCAAGTTTCCAACGCAAAGCATTTCTATTACTGGTCTTTGTCGGGATTATCACGATCCTCGTGCTCCTACTCCCGGTCATAGAGACCGTTTTCGAAAACTACTTTTTGGGCCAGCTCGGCCTGACAGTCGGTCCGGAAGGAAAATTGACCGACGCCAGCGGGGTAACGCCCGGGATGATGACGCAGACATCCTACGATCTCGCCATAAACGTATTTCATATCGTCAAGATCATCTTGTGGATGGCGCTCGTCATAGCGATAATTCGGTTTTTCGGACTTCTGATCTTTGCAACAGCGCTTCGAAAATCCGGCCCCACAGAGATCGCGTCTCTTCTTCGTACGGTCCTTTCAATAATTATCTACATTGTTGCGTTTTTTATCATTTTTCAGTCGCAATACCCGAGCGTGCAACTCGCTCCGCTTTTCACTGGGTCTACCATCGTCGGGATCGTCGTCGGTCTCGCCCTTCAAGACACCTTGGGAAACCTGTTTGCGGGCATTGCCCTGCAGGCCGACCAGCCATTTCAGGTAGGTGATGTAATAAGCATTTCGAACCGCGGCACGGGCGTCGTTGAAAGCGTCTCATGGAGAGGCCTAAAAATTCGAACATTTCAGGGCAAGCTTCTGATAATCAGCAACGCAGTTTTGGGCCGAGAAACGATCGAGGTCGCGCCTCAAAATAATCTGAATGCACGATTGGTTAATTTCAACTCAGTGTACATTTACTCTCCGACTAGAACCGCCCAACTCGTGCGCGAAGCTATTCGAAACGTCGAAAATGTCTCCAACAAAGTTCGGCCGATCGTTCGGATCCGCAA
>JBJMGN010000390.1:0-5222 GCA_045807885.1 Pyrinomonadaceae bacterium
GCGCCTGCAGCAGTTTTGAAATTCCGGTACCAAGAAAGTACGAGGCGAAGGCAAGAAAAAACAACCCGAGTACCACCGCGCGAGTTTCGGACAAAACATAACTTCGCTTCCCAAAAAGCCTACGTCGAAAGTACAAACAAGGTTCCACTTCAGAGATCGAAAAGAATGCCTGTCATTTAGGAAGGCCAACTGCGTTGAAGATCTTTTGAAACCGCGGGTCGCTGCGTATAGCATTCCATTTCGGTTCTACCTTCAAAAAGACCATGCGTGGATCGCGTTGTGAAAGGCCGCGCTCTAGCCAGGCGATTGCTTCATCTCGATCTTCGAGGCCGAGATAGACGAGCGCAATACTGTAAGGCGAAACCCATCGGTCCCTCGATTCGGCCAAAAGCTTTTCAAGCTCCCTGAGGGCCGATACCCGATCCCCCGACTTTGCGAGCGCGTAACCTAGAAATGAAAACGATCGAGAATGTGGCTGTATCTCATTTGTTTTGCGCCCTTCGGCAATGGCTTCCCGGTACATTCCTTTTTCGATATATCCGCTTGTCGAAAAAAGATGTGCCATCCAGTTGTCGGGATCCAGTTCCTTTGTGGCCGCCAGCCGGGCCATTCCCGCGTCGATCTGGCCCGCATGCAATAAATACTGCCCTTCAAGCGCGTTGGTGCGTACATTCAGCGGGTCGAGTTCGCGGGCACGCTGTGCTTCGGCGAGAGCTTCCGGATGCCGCCCCAGATTCGAAAGCAGATGCGCGTAGAAAAGGTGGGCATCGGCATTCCTGGGATCTAGGTCGATAGCGCGCCTCAGTTCTTTTTCAGACTCGGCCCAATTCCATTCGTACCAAAAAATGATAAATCCCAGAACAGCATGCGCATCGGCTAGACTGTCGTCCAATTGAATGGCTTTCTGGGCAGCCGCTTTTGATTTCGAGAGTGCATCCGCGGGAAACCGTTCCGCTCCCGGTGCCCGGTACGCATCAGCCAACCCGACATACGCCATGGTATATAGCGGGTCGATGGCAATCGCCTGCTGAAAATAACTAATGCTCTTGTCGATCTCGGGCGGCGTCGACTTTACGAGGTGATGGCGGCCGCGTAAATAGAGTTGATACGCCTCGGCATTTTCGGTCATGCCATTCGTTACCTTTTGAGCCGCGGGTTCCGTCAAACGTAACTGAAGCTTGCCTGATACATCGCTGGTAATTTCCTTCTGCAGCGAGACCAATTCGGAAAGTTTTCTTTGATAATCTTCGCCCCATATTTGATCGCCGCTATTGGTGTCCACAAGTGAAAGGTAAACCGCGACGTCGTCTCCGCGTTGGACCACGCGGCCATTCAATACAGCCTGGACCGCCATTTCTTTTCCGACCGACGCCGGATCGACTGTTTTGCCTTTATATCGAAAAACGGTCGACCGGGCTTTTACGCTAAGATTCGGAATTTTTGAAAGGTTGTTTATCAGGGATTCGGAGATACCGTCCGAAAGGTATTCGACGTCGGCGGTGCCGCTCTCATTACTGAACGGCATCACTGCGATCGAACGAATAGGGCCGCGAGAGGTTTTCGGATACAGCCAATACGCTCCAAATGCTGCGACCGCAAAAAGAAGCATAACGACTCCGCCGACCGCAAGCCACTTTGTCCTCCGTTGTTCCGGACCAGTGATGGCTGAAGATTGCGTAAGATCATGTGACGTCGGGCTACCACCGAACGTTCTTGTAGGAACATTTTCTTCAAGTATCTCCGGTGTAAATATTGCGGTAAGATCTTCATGCGCGCCCGATTCTTCGACAAGCCATTCACCGTCCTCAAGGCAGAAATTGAGCGATCCATCGTTATATTCTCTCTTGCATTTTGGACAGCTCTTCATGGTTTAGTGACCACGATTATAACCTAGCAGCATGTGTGGCTGCGAAATTGTCAGCCTATCGCCAACTTCTTCAACTCCGCACATATACCGTTGCCGCGAAAGCTCAAAAGCCTCTTTGAGACTGAACGAAACCGCGTTACTATCCTTTAACCATCCCCCGTTTCGTAACGAATGAAACGCTGCTCACAATGCCGTCGTGATTACACGGATGAGACACTTAATTTCTGTCTCGATGACGGAAGTGCGCTTCTCGACGGCCCTGTTTCGGTGGATGAACCAGCGACCGCCGTGCTGCATTCGACCTCAGAACCGAGCGAGGCCGGCACGCAGCAGCACCTCACGATCACGGATCAAACTTTGACATTGCCGCCGAACACGGGCGATTACCGCCGACGTATAGACAAACGCCTGCTCGCGATCCCGATAATCGCTCTTATAGCCGTCGCCGCTTTTGTGATCTATAAGTACCCGCCATTCGCCGGCACGAAGAGCGAGATCTCGCTTGCGAATTCGAAGATCACCAAGCTGACGACTAGCGGAAAGGCGTCAAAGGTCGCCATCTCGCCGGACGGCAAATACGTGGTACATGTTCAGAACGACGGCGGACAGCAGAGCCTTGTTATCCGCCAGGTGAATACACAAAGCAATGTGCAGATCGTTCCGCCGGCGCCGGTTGAATACTTCTTTCTGAAATTCTCGCCGAGTGGTGACTACGTTTATTACACCGTATTTGATTACCCGAATGATTCGAAATCGAACCTCTTTAAATTGCCGACCCTCGGCGGCCAGCCGCAAAAGATAAAGGGCGACGTACAGGGCCAGTTCAGCTTTTCGCCGGACGGCGCAAGATTCGTCTACAACCGAAACATCGAGGACAAGACGTACCAGATGTTCATTGCCAATGCTGACGGAACAGGCGATGAAAAGATCCTCGAGACTACAAACCCGGACGCGCTCGACAGCGTCGCCTGGTCGCCGGATGGCGAACGGATCGTTTACGAAACTTTCGGTTCCTCGTCTGGGTCTCAATTGTTTGAGATGCGTCTGTCGGATCGTACGAGCCGGAAGATCACCGACAAGACCTGGTGCTGCGGAATGGGCGGCGTGACCTGGGCGAGCGACGGACGCAGCCTGATCCTTTGGGGTCGAGCCACACAAATCCCCGGCCAAATATGGCAACTGTCTTACCCCGGCGGCGAGGCAAAACAATTGACCAACGACCCGGAAGGCTTTACTTCTGCACTTAGCATTACGGCGGACTCGAGCGCGCTTGTGACGGTCAGGTCCGCAACGACCGGAAGAATGTGGGTCGGCACCGCAGATAAACCTGTCGCGGCCCAACCCATAACCTCGGGGGCCGGCAAGTTAGACAGCAACCCGTCGTGGTTTCCGAACGGACGGATCTTGTTTTCTTCGGCCTCCGCCGAATTTGGAACGCTCTTCTCGATGAATGCCGACGGCAGCGATCTTCGGGAGCTTCGCTCGGGCGGCGGGAGTTTAAATGATCCTATAGTTTCGCCAGACGGCTCGTCGATCGCATATTCTGAGCGTCGCGGCTATTCGGTCCATCTTTGGATAATGAAGGCCGACGGGAGCGAGCCGCGTCAGTTGACCAGCAATGACGATGACATTTGGAACGTCCCTACCAGCTTCTCTCCGGACGGCAAATGGATCTTTTTCAATCGATGGGGTATTACCGATATTTTTAGCTATAAAATTGCCACCGACGGCAGCGGTGAGCCCATAAAACTCCACGACAAGATCTCAGGCGAGACCCACGTTTCGCCCGACGGCAAATTCGTCACATATTTTTATAAAGATGATGCCAAAGCCCCGGCTCGTTTCGCCGTTGCGTCGATCGACGGTGGTGAGCCAATAAAGACGTTTCCTGCATGCACGACGTGCCGCGGCTTAGGTTGGTCGCCTGACGGGCATTCCCTTATTTACGCTGAGATTTCGCCAAACGGCGTAGGTAACCTGATGGCCCAACCCATAACAGGCGGCGACCCAAAACAAATAACCGATTTCAAATCAGATCTGATCTTCGCCTTCGCCTATAGCCGCGACGGCAAACAGATCGCCATTTCACGCGGCACGACCGCCAGCGATGTATTGCTATACACAGGCATCAAATGAAGCGCTGCAAGAAATAGCAAGGGGAAAATATGCAACGATTGATCGAACGCGTTCTACATCCGACCGATTTTTCTGAAGCCAGCAAGATCGCCTTCTACCACGCTTTGAAGGCGGCGTTACTCGCAAAGTCAAAGCTTACGTTGCTCAACGTATCGCCAGATGCGACGGCGCGTTGGTCAGATTTTCCTGGCGTACGCGAGACGCTGGAAAGGTGGGCGCTTCTTCCGCCGGGCAGCCCCAAGTCCGCCGTCGCTGATCTTGGAATCGACGTGCGCAAAGAGATCACCAGGAAACGTGATCCCGTAGACGCTGTCGTTAACTACATCGAACAATATCCAACCGAGATGATCGTTCTTTCGACGAGCCAGAAGAAAGGTGTCTCGCGTTGGCTTTCGGGTTCGGTCGCCGAGCCGATCGCGCGCAAGGCTACAGAAATGACGCTGTTCATCTCATCCGAGAGCCGGGGCTTTATCTCGGCTGATGACGGCTCCGTGTCCCTGGAAAATGTCCTGATTCCGGTCGCCCCGACGCCGCATCCCCAGCCTGCTATCGAAGCAGCCGCGCGCCTCGTCAAAAGCCTGCAACGCGATCAGGGAACATTTACACTTCTACACGTGGGAAATACCGGCACGATGCCCGCGGTAAATACGCCCGAGGTTACGGGTTGGGACTGGAACAAAGATTCACGTCAGGGCGATGTGATCCAAACCATTATCGACGCGTCAAATGACACTCGGGCCGACCTGATCGTGATGGCGACGGATGGGCGTAATGGTTTCCTCGATGGATTGCGCGGCAGCCACAGCGAACGCGTTCTCAGGCAGGCCGGTGTGCCGGTTTTGACGGTTCCCGTGGGCTCGTTCGTCTACGACACGATTCGCTGAAGTCTTGCTCAATTAACAAAACTCGCAGATTATTGAATGCGATGAAACGCTGCCCTGAATGCAGGCGCGACTACACAGACGAGACATTGAACTTTTGTCTCGATGATGGCGCTGCGCTGCTTGATGGACCTGCGTCGGCAGATGACCCGGCAACGGCGTTAATGCCTGGGGGAATCTCGTCCTCTGGCAGGACGACCGCAGAACGAGAGACAAAGATCTACTCTAGCGGCGATTTCATTTCGAACGAGGTCAAGCAGCATAAGTTCCGCGCCGTGCTTCTAACCGTGGCTGCAGCTTTGGTGCTGACGGGTTTCGGTTACGGCCTCTACAAGTTT
>JBJMGN010000391.1:0-3797 GCA_045807885.1 Pyrinomonadaceae bacterium
CCGCCACTCTTAACAAATGCATCCAGCTTTCGAATCGACTCAAGCGGCATCCGTTCAATACCCGGCAGTACGACTACCTTATGCGTACCGAAAACATTGGTTGAACTGTCCGCGAGCATGCCGTCGTCGAAGAAATCGAGATTGTATCCGGCTTCAAAGATCGCGGGCAACAGCTTTTCTCCGACGAGCTCCCGCTCCGCATCGATCAGGTGTACCTTTCCGGCGGAGAATCCAGCGTACGCGTCGGCATTCGGCAGATACAACGCGATGTCGTTCTGCGGTTTTCCTTGACGCATCAGGTAACTCATCCGCTGAAGATATTTCGCGAGATCAGGCATCACGATCCACCACGGATTCTGTTCCGAATATGCACCGGCAGCATAGAATCGCCAACCCGGATACTCGACTCCGGGCGGCGTATAACCCCATCCATGCCCAATAAGTTGATTGATGCCTTGCAGGAAATGTATGTCAGCTTCGGCTTTTAGATCGAGGGGTGTCGCGCGAAACACCGGCGAATGAAGCCACGTCCACGTTTCAGATGAAGTTACATTCCGGCCATAGATGTGATTTGCCGACGACGCCCAGCGTGCTGCGCGGACGACCTTCCATTGGGCGCCTTCACCATCTGAGATATCCGCCCACTTGTTACTCGATATCGCCGCCGGCGGAATACCATAGCCCTGGATGCGGAAGCGAGTGCCGTTGGCTTTCGACCACGCCTGCACCGGCGCCATGAAGCGTTCATTGAACATCTCAGTTATCGTCCTGCCCCAGTCGTATCGAACGTCGGCTGTCTTCGGGCCGATTTCGCCCGCCAAGGCCGGGAGATACGGTTTGATGTCGTAACCGCGACGGCGTTTGAACTCGGCGAGCAAATCGTCGGTCCAATCCTGGTTGTAAACCTCGAGACTGTCGCAAAAGATCGAGTACGGAATGTGCGAACGATCGAATGCAGTGAACAGCCTGTCGCCCGTTTTCTTCAAATAATTATCAACTGATGGTCTGTCTAGATGATTCAGAACGTAACCTTCGGCGCCGAACGACGGACGCTTGACCTGCATCCCGCTTTTTCCGGAGATAAAAAACATCACTTCCGAATCCCGTTGCGGCGCTGCGGAGAGAAAAACATTTCCGTCTCGAATGTCGGTGAGTTCCGTCGTCGGACCGATAGAGGTTCCGCTCGGATGCGCAAGAAATATGCCGAGTAATTTCTCAGCCGGGATCATCGACGGAACCGGAACTCGTTTCGTGTCGGCGCCGACATTTACTCGTTCGACACGGAGCTGTCCGGCGGCTTCGGTGATCGGTGTCTTCGCTCCGCCGAATGACCATCCGCTGCCGAGCGTGACATCGAATCTCATTCCTAGCTCTTTAGATTTCTGCGATGCGAATCGAAGCATCTCGAGGAATTCGTCGGAGAGATACGGAAGATTTCGAATTTCGTTTGCCACGTCATCGGGCAAGAGCGGATAAACCGGTTGCACCTCGACTCCGCCGATCCCGCCGTCTTTCATCGCGCGCAGCTCGCGCTCGATCTCGGCCTTTGTAACGGAAGGACCGAACCACCACCAGCGCATCATTATCCGTGCGTCGTCGGGCGGCGAGGCGAAATTGCGCCGAAGCTCATCGGCGGTTTGTCCCGAGGAACTCATGGAAAGTACCGCCGCTACGATCGAACAGATAAGAATCTTTTTCAGTGTCACAGTGTAAATTTCTTGTACTCTTCGTCGATCGAGCCGGCAGAGGCTACGCCTGAAACGATCAAAAGGCGATGTCGAAAGGTGATCGAATCGCCATGCTTAAGGACGAATGTTCGCTCCGGAAGCTTCGAATCGTATTGTCGCTGCCCGAACGGATTCAGTGCGAGAAGACCGTAACCACGAACCATTAACCGCGATGGAAAGTTGATATTCGTCGGATGGTCGAACATCGCCACGGTTACATTTTCCGTGCCGATTTGCCCGGAAACCGCTGCCCATTTTCCGAGAGTTCCCCAGATCTTATTCTCGCCAATAACTCCTTCGCTATTCGAGTATCTGCCCGAAAGTATGCCGGTTGATCCTCGCACGCCGATCACGCCCTGAGCGTTCGTGATCTTTACTTTTGTCTGATCGCTCTGCTCGAGCTCACTCGGAAGATGAACGGCAAACATGCCTTCCTTACTGTCGCCAAATGTGACGTCCTCAACGCCAGCGGTCAGACGCGTCTCGCGATCGATCCATCGCCGCGAACCGGCTGCATAAAACGTGTATTGCGTCTGTTCAATAAGCACAGTCTTGCCATTGGGCCCGATCCAGGCGGCCGTCACGACAAGCTCGCCACGGCCATTGCCGCTCTTGGTCGAAACGATCGCGGTTTGGTTGATCCTCCCCATGTGCTTCATTTCTTCAGCGGTTCGAAAAGTCGATGAATTCCAAAAATCGATACCATTCACGTTGCCGTAGCTGAGAGACGAGCCGACCTGATGTGGATGGTCGATCGTATCGCCATCGCGGGTCTCGAATGGGAATCCCCGGGTGACAAAAGAACCTGCGCTCGACAAGATCGGGTATAGAACCGGCCGCATGATGCGCTCATCCCACCGGTACGATGTGAATTGCTTTCCGTCAACCGTAACGTCGACTCGCCTTTCAGCATCGTTGCGCACGAGTTTCACAGCCTGAGCTGGCGCGATCAACACGAACGTCAACAGGAAACAGATCGTAGCAACGGCCTTCGTCATTTTAGTCGAGATGGAAAACTTCCTTTAACTCGCGCGATACCGGACTATCATCGTCGTTAGTAAGCATGATATCTCGCATATACGCCCACCAAAGCCGACACTCCTTCGTCGCGGCGATGGTGTTCCATAATTCTTCAGATTCGACCTCGGCGTAACCGAAAAGCTGGCTTGTTTCTTCGTCGAGGAAAATCGAATAGTTCGCAACGCCGTGATGCTTCAAGACCCCTGCGAGGTCATCCCAGATCGGCTGGTGACGCTTTTCGTATTCATCATGTGCGTCCGAGTTCACGGACATAAGAAACGCTTTTCTGATCATTGCGGCTTCGCGTCGTCCAGTATCTGCACCGAGCTGTCATTGATCTCAAATTTCTTGTTCTTAAGCATAGTCAAAACTTCGGATCCGGCCAGCAAAACAGGCCCGTAACCGTGAGCGGCGAATGAGCTTATAGGGCGGTGATAATAGAACGCCGGATCGAATGCCATTCCGGTTCCAACGCACGTTCCCTCAACCTGGCCCTTTGCATTCACTTTTGTTGTGACCGCATTCCAGGCTAATAACGTCATTGGTCCAAATGTTTTTCCGTCGATCCATCCGCGATTTATGCCGCGCGCGTAGGCGAATGTATAGATAGCCGTCGCTGATGTTTCCAGGTATGAATCAGAACGGTCGAGGAGCTGATGCCAGAACCCGTTACCGGATTGGTAGGCCGCCAGGCCGCGCGCGTGATCGCGATAAAGCTGCAGTACCTTTGCGCGATTTGGATGATTCTCCGGCAAAACATCTAACAGCTCCGCCAATGCCATAAATGCCCAACCGTTCGCACGGGCCCAGTGGAATTCAGGATGCGTCGGCATCGATTCGACCCATCCATGCATGAAGATTCCCAAATCGCGATTGAACATCTTTTCCGCGAAACTAAGCACCTGCTTGGTCGCCTCGTCAAAATACTTCCTATCGCCGGTCAGTTTGCCCATCTGTGCTATCGCAGGAACGCTCATGAACATATCGTCCAGCCAGAGCGTATTTGGCTGCGGACGGTTGCGAGCCAATGTCCCATCGGCAAGACGATAT
>JBJMGN010000392.1:0-5051 GCA_045807885.1 Pyrinomonadaceae bacterium
GGCAAGATGGATTTCGCAGTACAGCGTAGCGGCGTATTTTACCGGCTATTTACAAGCGGCATCTCGATTTCACAAACGCCGTTTGGCAATCCTAATGACTTTGTTGTGCCGGGAGACTATGATGGCGACGGAAAATCGGACCTTTGTGTTGTTGGGGCCTCTTCAGCGTTTACAAGTGAAGCTGGAGAGCCCGCTATGCAATGGACTTACAGGCCCAGCTCGGGCGGACCTGATGTCGTCCAGAACTGGGGTTTCATTAACGATACTCCTGTCCCTGGCGATTATAACGGCGACGGGAGATCCGATTTCGCTATCTGGCGATTCGGCGCACTTTCAACATTTTGGATATTGCGTTCGAATACGTATCAGATCGAATCAAGACAATGGGGTCTTCTCGACGACATTCCTGTCAATTTCACTTTCGTAAATTGATAGTCGATCAGTACTTGAAAAAGGCCTTCGGGTTTCCCCGAGGCCTTTTTTTATTACACGCGCCATAATAGTCCGCCGATTGAATTTGGTATCCTTTTATTTGTGTCGCGAAACTGCTAGTTAGATTTCCCTCTTAAGTATCGAATGAAAGTAATGATCCTAGCCGCCGGTTTTGGCACGCGGTTATTTCCCTTAACAATCGACCGTACAAAACCAGCGATCCCGTTTTTAGGAAAGCCTCTCGTGGGATATGTAGCCGAATACGTTGCGAGATTTGGCTTCCGCGATTTCGTGGTCAATCTTCACCACCAACCCCGTTCGGTGATCGAAGCTCTTGGCGACGGTTCATCTTACGGCGTAAACATCGCTTATTCGGTCGAGGAACCCGAAATTCTCGGCACTTCCGGTGCCCTGGATAATGCCAGGGAAATGCTAGACGGCGAAACGATCCTGATCGTAAATGGCAAGATAATCACCGATATCGATATTGCGGCAGCTGCCGAAACGCATCGAAATAGCGGAGCGATCGCGACAATGGTCCTAAAACCAAACGTCAAGCGCGAACGGTTCACTATGATCGAAACGAACGACGGTTTCGTAACCGGTTTAGGCGATCTCGCCCATCCATTCACCGAGTTCGAAATTCGTGATACCCGACACGAAGCAGAGATACCATTGATGTTCACTGGAATCCATTTCCTTGAACCCGAAGTTTTCGAATACATTCCCCGAGGTGTTTATTCGGACATCATCCCAACATTTTATTTGCCAGCCATTAAGGAAGGCCGCAAGATCGCCGCTCACGTCACCGATTCCGAATGGTTCGAGCTTTCGACAATTCCTCGTTACCTCGACATTTCCCTTTCCATGATGAAGGAAACCGACGTGTTTTTTGGTAATAATTGCTGCGTTGATGGTTCGGCCCAACTTCGCGATTCGATCCTGTGGGACGATATCGTGATCGAAAGCGATGTAAACCTTTACCGCACGATTATTGCCGATGACGTTACGATTCCGGCTGGTTCGCATTTCGAGAATGCTGCCATCGTCCGGGCAGATATGGTACGAGGCTGCTCGGATATTCCTGAAAAGGCGCTCAGGGGTTATATTCAGGACGAAAATTATATCGTTCCGTTAAATTGAGTATGTTGCTGTTACGCGAAAGGCTTGAACACTATCTTGCCACGAAGTCGATCGATTCGTCGATCGAACCGATCACGCCAGATGCATCCACGCGCCGATATTTTCGATTTGAGAACAACGGCCGATCTTGTGTTGCGTGCGTATATCCGGACGACATCAAACATGCCGCTCATAATTACGTCGATGTCTCAAGCCTGTTTTTAACAAAAGGACTGCCCGTTGCGGAGCTGTACGATTTTGATGAGGTTAACGGGATAGTAGTCGTTGAAGATCTGGGCGACCGTATCGTACGCGAAGAACTTGAATCTGCAACACCTGAACGAAAGAACGAATTGGTTCGCGAAGCGATCGGACTCATTGCAAAGATCCAATCTGCGACGAATGCGGCCGAAGAAACGAATTCGATCGCCGGCCGACTGCGTTTCGATGCGGAAAAGCTGCTTTGGGAATTGAACTATTTCAAGATCCATTATTTCTCTACATTCAAAAAGGAACCATTAGAGAGTGCCTTAGATGACGCGATTAACGCTGAATTTCAGGAATTGGCGAGCGAACTTGAGAGTTACGCGTCAGTCCTTTGCCACCGGGATTTCCATGCCGCAAATTTAATGATCGATGAAAGCGGCGCGCTTCGAATAATCGATCACCAGGACGCTCGGATAGGATCTCCTGCATATGATCTCGTTTCACTTTTGCTCGATCGTGTTGTTGAAACGCCCAGCGCGGATTGGCTAAAAGAAATGACGGACTGTTTCTTTGATAGCCGGGCTGCATATGCATTAGCTGAAATGGATCGGACGGAATTTGATCGAGAATTCGATCTGCAAACTGTTCAACGCTGTCTTAAGGCAGCGGGGACTTTTTCCTTCCAGTCTGCGGTGCGGGAAAAAGCCTATTTCGTGCCCTTCATAAACCCCATGTTCAGGATCACGATCGAAGCGATCGACAGATTAGATCGATTCCCAAATCTAAGGAACCTACTGTCGCAGCAACTGGGCCGCTAATTTTCTCACAATTTACTTTGAGCCATCGTTTGTTCGGTTTTCGTCGTGAAATCCTCTCCCGGATTTACGAACAGGTTCTGCTCAAAGCGGTATTGCTTGTCGTAAAGCTGTTTATACCGGCCACCCAAAGCGATCAGCTGTTCATGCGTTCCTCGTTCGAGGATCTCGCCAGATTCAACAACAAGGATCTGGTCCGCGCTTCTGATCGTTGAAAGGCGATGCGCGATCACAAACGTGGTACGGCCCTGTCTCAGGTTGGCCAAGCCCTCTTGAATCAACGCCTCGCTTTCGGAATCAAGTGACGAGGTCGCCTCGTCGAGTATCAGGATTCTCGGGTCAGCGAGAAGCGCTCGTGCGATAGCGATCCGCTGCCGCTGGCCACCCGAAAGCTTCACACCGCGTTCGCCGACGATGGTTTCATATCCGTTCGGAAACTTCTCGATAAATTCGTCGGCGTTCGCGATCTTGCAGATCTCTTTTATCGTATCGAGCGAGGCTTCCGGGTTTGCGAATCGAATATTCTCAAGTATTGTCCCGTCAAAGAGAAAATTGTCCTGCAGCACCACTCCCAGCCGTCGCCTATAATCCCGTAATCGCACCGACCGCAGATCTTTCCCATCGATCTTAACAGCACCGTCTGTAGGTTTAATGAAATTAAGAACCAGGCTGAGGATCGTCGATTTCCCGGACCCGCTCGACCCGACCAGCGCCGTCGTTGTGCCCGCGTTCGCGACAAACGAGATTCCCTTCAATACCGGGACGCCTTCGTCATATTCGAATGCCACATTTTCGAATTCGAGTGTTCCATCGACTGTCTTTAGCGGTTCGAGGCTTTGGTCCTTCTCGTCTTCGGTCGTCATCGACATCACCTCGCGAATGCGGTCGAGGCCTGCCAGAGCTTCTGTGATCTGCGTTCCGATAGATGTTAGTTCGATGACAGGCATCGCCAGCAGGAACGTGAACGAGATGTACATTAGAAAATCGCCGAGCGTCATTGTTCCGCCCTGTACCGCATTGCCGCCAATGACGATCATCACGACCGCGACAGCTCCAATAACAACCGACGAGAACGAACTGATCGCGGAAACTCCGGTAACTGTCTTTGCGATATTCCGAAACAGCCTATGAGCACCGCGTGCGAATGAGAGCTCTTCCCGTTTTTCGGCCGTGTACGCCTTAACGATCCGAATCCCCCCGAGCGATTCGCCGAGTCTGCCGGTCACTTGCGCATTTATTTCCCCGCGCTCGCGAAATACGGGACGCAAAACCTTGAATGCGTAAAGCAATGCGCCGCCGAAGATCAAAAGGACAACTATCGTGGCGATCGTTAATTGCCAGTTCAAATAAAGCAATACGCCGATCGCAATGATCGCGGTAACAAGACTTCCGATTATTTGGCCAAGACCGGTTCCGACCAGATTTCGGATGCCCTCAGCGTCATTCATTATTCGCGATATCAATTGCCCGCTCTGTGTCGAGTCAAAATACGAGATCGGCAGCCTCTCAATATGCTTTTGAACATTCTTTCGCATCTCTGTTATCGCCCGCTGCGCCGCGACTCCCAGAATCTGCGAAAGGACGAAAGATGTCGCACCCTGCACGAGCGTAGAAATTCCGATCGCGAGTGCGATCCATTTGATCAGACCATAGTTTTGTTTAGTGAAGACCTCGTCGCCGATATATTTGGTCGAGGCTGGCAATACCATACCGGCAAGACGCGAAATCAGGAGGAGAATACTTCCAGCTAGCAATCGCCAACGCGCATTCCATACGATCTTTCGCGCCTCCGCCCATGCACTCGCATAATCGACCTTCTTCTTTTTGTCCGCTTCCGCCACAGATTAAAGAATGATAATTGGCGGGATCTAAGTCAACCGCCGGGTTTCTTTGATCGGTGTTAGACGACAAAAACGCTGAAGACAGCGGAGCTTCTTTTTTGTCAATAGTCCTTGCACTTTCACGTGCCGGACTTATTCTTCTTTTCCGGGATCTTTTCCTCGCGCGCGAGCTCGATCTTAGAACAAGGTCGTGACAGATAGGTTTTCTGTCCTGAATAACAGTCAGTTATCACCAGTGAGAAGATTGCCCCATTCTTTCTACTATAGAATCCAGCGCTGTACTCATCATGAAATGGCTGCTCGATCGTCCATCCATTCAGGTTGAAGGCTTCTGTATAAGGATTGATGTAGTCGAAGATATCCTTCCCGGCGTTATCGCCGTCATTGTAGTGGATCATATAGATTCGTTCCTTTCCCGTCGTGCCTGGATAGTCGGAACAGACCTGTGAACCCTCTACGCGCGGAAGACCATACGGCTGCCAAAATGCCGGAACATCGTGTTTTGTACAGTACTTCCAATCTTCTTTGACCTGTTGACAAGCCATTGATCCTGCTATAAGCGCAACACATACCGAATATGCCGAAATCAAAAACATGGAGGACCGCGCGAACGTTCGTCCGAACCAAAGGTTTG
>JBJMGN010000393.1:0-4158 GCA_045807885.1 Pyrinomonadaceae bacterium
AAGGCTTGGCCTGCTGATGAATTTTAATGTGAAGCTGTTGCGTGACGGCATACGGCGGGTAGTAAACAATTTCTAAAAATCGCTGCGATCTCCGCGTAATTTGCGTTTAAAAAATGGTTAAAAAGAAGGCGTTAACAAAAGTAGAAAAAAAGATTCTCGTAACCGGCGGGACCGGATTTCTCGGGACGCACATCGTCCGGCAGTTGATCGATTCCGGTGCGAAGAATCTTCGCGTGATGGCATCGAGCGTTCCTGAGTGGATGACGGACGCGGGAGTTGAACCCGTCGCAGGTTCAGTGTGTGATCGTGAAAAAGTTGCGGAAGCAGTTCGGAATGTGTCCGCGATATTTCATCTCGCCGGCAAAGTGTCACGCGATAACGAAGACGCGGCAACGATGAACAAGGTACATCTTGAAGGCACGCGTATCCTTTGCGGAGCCGCGAAGGAAGCCGGTGTGCAGACGATCGTTCTCGCGTCGTCGAGCAGCACGATCGCCGTCAGTGAAGACGAAGAAATTTTGGACGAGACGTATCCGCAGCCGGTCGAAATCATTTCACAATGGGCTTATTACGCGTCGAAATATTATCAGGAGCGGACCGCTCTCGAAAACTTCGACGGCGACGGCCGAAAGCTTGTGATAATGAATCCGACCCTTTTGCTCGGCCCGGACGACGATCGCCTAAGCTCGACAAAGATCGTACTCGATTTTCTGGGGCGAAAAATTCCGTATTGCCCAAGTGGCGGCCTAAGCATCGTCGATGCACGCGACGCGGCCGCGGCGTTCATAACCGCGCTCGAAAAAGGCGAGCATCAGGAAAAGTATCTTTTGGGCTCCGCGAACATGACCTTTGCAGAATTCTTCGGAAGGCTCGAACGTCTCTCCGGCGTATCGTCGCCGATGCTGAAGCTTCCAAAGCGCATCACCGTCGGCGGATCGTCGCTCATCGAATCTGTTTTCAAGAATTGGGGCAAAACATCACCTGTGGCAACTAAGGAGGTCGAGCAGGCAGAGCATTTTTGGTATTTCGATTCGACGAAGGCGAAAGAGAAATTAGGATTCGAACCGCGTGACCCGCAGGAGACGCTAAACGATACGATCAGCTATCTGCGCGAGAACTTCCTGGGCGGCGGGATCTTTTAGACCCCACACCCGATCTCAAATTCCTCGATCACCGCCGGCTTTCCGGCACGCATCTCGTACGCGCTCGCAGAGTCGCCCTCGTAATAAAATCCGTAAAGCACGATCTCCATTTTCCCGTCGCCGTTTAAATCGGCAATCGCCGAAATGTGATGTTCACTCGGGGCGCCGAATCCGACCTTCTTCAGCACGAATTCGCCTGTAAGCATGTGATCCGTAACGACTTGCCCAACCGCTTTGCGCAGGAGCACGAGCGAATAGTCGCCGGCTGCGGCACTGGAATCGAGGCCTTTCTTGTAAAACGTCGCGGCTAAAATCACCTCCTCGCTGCCGTCGCCTTCGAGGTCGACGCGGTACGCTTCCGTAAGTTTTATCGTAGTCTTTGCGATCCCTTTTTTCTTCAAATAATTCGCAATAACCGTCTTGTAGGTCGCATTGTTGAGGTCGACTGCTTTTGGAATTCGCGGTACGGGATTCCATTTTGCGGTCGTCCCAATTGCGACGCCGTGATCCTTTTGAAGTTCAAATTCAAAGCGCGTGAAATCCTGGCAAACATCTTCCTGCTCGCCCTTTTTGCCAAGCGAAACTCCGCCTTCTTCCACGCCGTTTCGGCCGACAAGGACGAACTCTGTTTCTTTTTTCAACTTCGGCGCGACCCGCGCAGGTGCGATCCATTTGCCGTTTTGAACGCCGCCCATCAGGCCGCGAAATTTCATTTCCACAACTGGCACGATCGGGCCTTGCGCAGCCGCCGAAAGGGTACTTAAGGCAACGAGGGCGGCGCAGAAAAGTTTATTTGTCATCATTGTTCAGATTATTTGTCATTCTAATCTCTAGACTCTGGACGAATTCGCGTCCGCTGATTTGCCAAATGTACGGTACAAAAAATAAAGAACGATGCCGATGGCAGCCGCGATCAGGATCGGAAGGCCCTCTTTTTTGAAGTCAACATTCGCTAAAAGCCAGGCGATCAGGCCGAGCGAAAGTACTGAAGCCAGAACGCCCAGTGGTGCAGAGAATTTAGCTGCCGGAATATCGTCCCTTTGCCGGAACACCGGGAGCGCCAGACATGTCGTCGCATAAACCAAAAGGCGAGTGATCGCGGCAATTGTGACGGCCGTCAGAAAAGTCGTAAAAATAGACAGTACCAAGACTGTCAGGCCAGTCAGAACGATCGCAACGTACGGCGTCTTGTATCTGTTGTGCGTCTTTCCGAACACCGTTGGAATTTCGTTTTGTTCAGCCATTGCGAATGGAATTCGCGAAGACGAAAGGAATCCTCCATTTAGATTTCCAAGTACCGAAACCAGTGCTCCGATCGCGATGAAACCCGCGCCGAAAGTCCCGAGGAACCTGCTGGCGGCGTCCGCAAGCGGTGTTTTCGACGTCCCCAATTCCGGCAGCGTCCCGATCGCGACCGTCTGTACGATGATGAAAAGGACAGCGCAGAAACCGAGCCCAATTAGCAAGGCAAAGGGCACGCTTTTTTGGGGATCTTTTGTTTCACCGGCTGGAATGACCGCGGCCTCAAAACCCATATACGCATACAAGAGCATCAGTACGGCGGCAGGAAATGCGTCTACGTTAAGCCCGGTTTGAAAATTGAAATTTCCCGGTTCGATAAAGAAAATGCCGACGCCCGCGAAAACTAGAAGAGGTACGATCTTACCGACGGCAAAAATGTTGGTAACGATCGCGGTTTCTCGTACCCCGAGAAGATTTACGCAAGTGATGCTTCCAACGACGACCGAAATTATCACCACGCGTGCCACGCCTTCGCTAACGCCGCCAACAAAGAAACCTATATATGCAAGCATCGCATTGCAGTTTGCAGCGAATGTCGCAACGCGAACGATCCAGTAAAGCCACCCGACTTCGAATCCGATCTCCGGCCCGAATGCCGTTCGGGCGTAGAGGTACATTCCTCCCGTCAATTGAAATCTGCTCGATACCTCAGAAAAACACAGCACGATCACGCCCATGATCACCGCGCAAGCGACAAATGCGAACAAGCTATAGCTGCCGATAAGGCCGAAAACGCCCGCCGGCAGTATAAAAATACCCGTGCCGATGATCGTATTGAGGGCGACAGCGGTCATGTCCCATTTGCCCATGCCCCGAATTAGTTTTTCGTCTGCCATTTACAATTTTTTGACCCGCAGCTTTCGTGCGAAATGTTCTTCGTTTATACTCTGAACAAAGTTAATCTCAAAACTCCATCTTTCACTATGAAGCGCTTCTCACTTTTTACGCTTGGTGTTTTCCTCGCAAGCCTCGGTTGTTTTGTGTCTCAGCCTTATGCGCAAAAAAGCGGGAATGAGATCATTCGCCCCTCGAATTATTCCCCGCTTAGCCCCAAATCTTCAGCTGAACTTCAATCTATTCTGGATCAGTCTGTAAATGAAGTTTTAACTTCGTATCCTGGTGGAAGTTTTAAGTCTGAGGAAATAGCGGCTACGTTGATCGATCTGCGCAATCCTGCGAATTTGGGCTGGGCGAATGTTGCGGGCGAGCGGAAGATCTATCCAGCAAGCGTTGTGAAGATGTTCTATATGGCTGCGCTCGAACGACAGCTTGAGGACAAAAAAGTTACGTTAACAAAAGAGCTCGAACGCGGCCTTCGCGATATGATCGTTGATTCGTCAAACGAAGCAACGCAATACATTCTTGACGTTCTCACCGAAACGTCCAGTGGTGCCGAGCTGCCGGCGAAAGAATTCGAAAAATGGCAGTATAAACGAAACCGCGTCAACCGCTTTTTCGAATCGCTGGGCTACGGGAATATTAACGTAAATCAAAAAACGTTTTGCGAGGATGCATACGGCATCGAGCAGCAATCGCGTGCTTACAAGGGCCAGAATCGAAACATGCTCACGACAAATGCCACTGCACAGCTTTTGGCTGAGATCGCGTTGCGGCGATTCGTGACGCCCGAACGCAGTGAAGCGATGCTTGCGTTGATGAAACGCGACCCGTCGAAGAAAACGACCGACCAGGATGACCAGTCGACAGGATTTTC
>JBJMGN010000394.1:0-6611 GCA_045807885.1 Pyrinomonadaceae bacterium
TTTCCGCCTACCTGCGTTTTCAAACCAGCGTCCTTCAACAACTCGCCGATCAACGTCGTAGTGGTTGTTTTGCCATTCGAACCTGTGATCCCGACAATTCGGCCCTTCATAAAGCGATAGGCAAGCTCAACTTCGCCGATAACTTCGCCGTCTTTTCGATCGACATATCGAGCAGGAATCGTGTTCGTCGGAACGCCGGGTGAAATTACAACCAAGTCGATCTGATCGAGCAGCCACGATGGCAGGTCGCCTCCGATCAATCCGACATTGTGGCTTGATTTCAAAGAACTGGCAGCGTTATTCCATTCCTCGACGGCTTTCTGATCGTGTAAAGCAACTAACGCACCGCGTTCAGCCAGAAATTTCGACGACGCCACGCCTGACCGCCCGGCTCCGAGAACTAATGCTTTTCGTCCCGCGATTTCCATCACCGAAGTTTCAGCGTCGATAGACTAAGCAATGCAAACAAAACAGCCACGATCAGGAATCTGAATACGATCTTCGGCTCCTTCCAGCCCGAGAGCTGAAAGTGATGATGCAGCGGCGCTTGCAGAAAAACGCGCTTGCCCACCCCACCGCTGCGTTTAGTCAGCTTGAAGTAAGACACTTGCAGCATTACCGAGATCGCCTCCAGAATGAATACGCCACCGATAAACGGCAGCAAAAATTCCTGCTTCGTCAAAACGGCCACTGTTCCCAAAGCCCCGCCAATAGCCAAGGCACCAACGTCGCCCATAAAAACTTCCGCCGGCGGAGCGTTGTACCAAAGA
Source organism: Pyrinomonadaceae bacterium (assembly GCA_045807885.1). Lineage (GTDB taxonomy): Bacteria > Acidobacteriota > Blastocatellia > Pyrinomonadales > Pyrinomonadaceae > OLB17. Next base: position 771 of record JBJMGN010000394.1, read on the forward strand.
AATCCTAAACTTGCCCCAACCATTGCCCCGCAAAATACCGTTAACTCTCCTGACGACGGGTTAAAAGTAATGTCGAGATATTCTGCCCACCGGCGGTCGCTTGCGACGTAGGTCAACGCAGTTAATGCCGCCATAGCAACGAAGGTGACGCTAGTCGCTAAGCCGTCGAGTCCGTCGGTCAGGTTTACGGCATTCGATGCGCCGAGCAATATGAAAATGACAAAGACCAAATAAAGTACTGGCGGGATAACGCTGATCCCGTTTGTTTCCGCCGTAGCCTTGATGAACGGTATGCTGACATTCCATGAATAATTCGTAAAAAAATAAAGCACCGCCCACACGCCGAACGCTGTTAGCAACTGGCCGAGAAGTTTCTGCCTTCCGGTCAAACCAAGGCTTCGCTTCTTAACGATCTTTATGTAGTCGTCAGCAAAACCGACTATCGCAAAGAGCGTCGTCGAACCTAGTGCCAACCAGAGAAAGACGTTATCGAGACGCCCCCAAAGGATCGTCGATATGATCACCGAACCAATGATCAGGATGCCGCCCATGGTCGGCGTTCCTTTTTTCGCCTGGTGCTCGGGGGAAAGTTCCTCTCTGATCTCTTGTCCGAATTTCAATTCAGCAAGCTTTTTGATCAGCCGTTTGCCAAGGAAAAGTGAAAGCAGAAGCGACGTGATTGTCGCCCATGCTGTTCGAAAGGTTACGTACTGGAAAACGTTCAGCCCCTTGTAAAAATACGATTCGCTGACCGATCCGTATTGACGAAAAAGGACCTGATAGAGAAGGAAATAAAGCATCGAGTGCTTTGGAGACCAACGGCCTACTCCGTCTCCGCGTCCTCCAATTTATGACTTTTCAAAAGAGCTTCAATTACTTTCTCCGTTTTCACGCCTCGTGAACCTTTTACGAGCACAACATCGCCGGGACGCACTTCTTGCAACACGATTTCGGCTGCGTGGTCGGAACCATTTGCGAATTTTGAATCGACAAGTCCCGCTGAAATTGCAGATTCAACCATTTCGCTCGCAAGCCCTCGAACGCCTATCAGCAAATCGACGCCGCTATTTGCGATGGCCTCGCCCGTTTCTTTATGAATCGCTTTCTCATCCGAACCCAACTCCAGCATCTCGCCTGCTATTACTATCTTTCTTTGCGCGGGCAAGCTCCCCTCGACCAAGGTCCGGATCATTGACATCAACGCCGACGGATTCGAATTGTACGAATCATTTATGACGGTAAAACCTTCTGAAAAGTGCAGTATCTCGCCGCGCTGTGACGGTGGCGAAACCGCACACAAGCTCTCCGCAATTTCTTCGGCAATCAACCCAAAAACGTGACCAACGGATGCGGCGGCGAGGGCATTCGAAATACTGTGCCGACCATTGAGCTTGAAGTTAACCGGTGCCGAACCGTTCGGCGTACTTAAATTAAAAAAGGTTTTCCCGAAACCGGCGGTTCGAATGTCGGTGGCGGAAATATCAGCGTGCGACTCTATCCCAAATGTCAAAACTTTCCCTTTGCTGAGCGCTTTCATATCAGCAACTCGGTCATCATCCGCATTGAGAACCGCAGTTCCGCCTTCTTTCATTCCTTCGATAAGTTCAGCTTTCGCTTTCGCGACATTTTCGATCGATCCAAGATGCTCCACGTGGACCGGCAGCACATTCAATTCTACTGCGACGTCCGGCGGCGTTATTTTGCATAGCCGCGCGATCTCGTTCATCGGCGTGGACATTCCCATTTCCAGGACTGCAATGTCGTAACTTTCATCTTCCGCGAGTTTCAAAACCGTCAGCGGGTGCCCTAAACCATTGTTGTAATTCTTAACATTCCTGAGAACTTTTCGGCCGGAAGCTCCAAGAACGTGGGCCGTAAGTTCCTTCGCCGTCGTCTTTCCCGCGCTTCCGGTGATCGCAACCACTGGTTTATTCCATCGTTGATAGACCCCATGCGCCAACTTTTGAAGTGAAACGATAACGTCATCGACCTGAAAGATGCGGTCACCGAATTCCTCGAGCATTGCGCGATGTTCTTCGAAGCGGTCCGATCGCACCACCGCTGCAGATGCGCCGTTTTCAAAAGCGGAAGGAACGAACTTGGTCGCGTCATCGAAGTCGCCGTTAAAACCATTGTTAGCGTAATCCGGCTGCGACAACGCAAAAAAAAGGCTGCCCGCCCTAACGTCGCGAGAATCAATAGCAAAATGAGTTACGTCGCGGTCGTACAAAGCGGGTTCCCGTGTCGGCGGATCTACGCCAATAAATTCGAAAACGTTTCTGAATTTCAAGTCTTAAATTTATCTTTCGGTTCTACAAATCTTTGTTCGAGCTCAATCTTCGGCCGATTCGGTCCTTTTGGTTTTGTTGGAACTTCGGAAGCCTTCTCCTTTGTATGACTTTTTTCAGGATCGGACCTGGCCGATGACGTCGCGGAACCGTCCGAGCCCCTTTTTTCTAATGGTTCCGAATCCTTTGCCGATCCATTTCCGACTGCTTCCGGTACATCCTCACCGTCAAATGGTTGATTGTCAGCGGTCAGGTCGAACGGCACCTGCATCTCGGCGAGAACACTTTCTGCTATTTCCTTAAAAACCGGCGCCGCGGCTTGTCCGCCATCGCGCCCGCCGACCTTTGGTTCGTCCATTACCACGGCGATCGTAAACGCAGGATTGTCCAAAGGCGCAAATCCCATAAACGTCGACATATACTTTGCTGAGCTTATCCGCTTTGTTTTTTCATCAAACTTCCACGCCGTACCCGTTTTGCCCGCGGACGTATATCCATTCAATTGCGCTCGCGTACCGGTGCCGCTGGTTACCACAGCGCGCATCAGCTGATGCATTTCACGGGCGGTTTTGCTGCTGACGACTTGTGCTGCCTCGGGCTTCGCTTCGAAGATTTTGGTCTGATCTGATTGTCGGATTTCTTTGATTATATGTGGTCTTACTCTGACACCATTATTTGCTATCGTCGCAAAGGCTGTTGCCATTTGCAACGCAGAAACGCCTATTTCATAACCGATCGACATCGATGCGAGTGAATCGCCATTCCACTTGTTTGGGTTGCGAACGATGCCGGACGTTTCGGCCGGCAACTCGACTCCTGTTTGCTTCCCGAACCCGTACTTTTGCAGCATTTCGTAAAAGCCTTCGCGGCCGACGCGCATGCTTGTTTTGATCGCGCAAACGTTGCTCGAGTGGGCGAATGCCTTTGTTGCATCGACACGTCCGATGCTGTGCGAATCAGAAAATTTGTGACCGGCAATTTCGATCGTTCCATTGCCTGCGTCGATCGGCGAATCCGGCGTTAGCAGATCGCGTTCGAATGCGGAACTGTATGTGACAAGTTTGAATACCGAACCTGGCGAGTACACGCCCTGAACACATCGGTTCGAAAGATTTTCCTTCGTAATGCCTTCGAGTTTGTTCGGGTCGAAAGTGGGATAGTTCGCAAGCGCAAGTATCTCGCCCGTTTTTTGATCGAGAACGATCGCCATTCCTGCTCGTGCCTGTGACGCCTTTACTTGTCTTTCCAGCGCCGCCTCGGCTTTGAATTGGATCGAGCTGTTAATCGTCAGTACGATGTCCTTAGGCGGCTCTTTTTCCGACACCGTCTCATCATATATTCGGCCTAAGCGGTCACGTTCCTGAGTTTTCTTAATGATCGCACCATACAATTCATCGTTTTGCGATTGCTCGATACCGGCTTGGCCGATTCCTTCATTATTGCTGAAACCGATGACATGCGCGGCGAGGCTCTGGTGCGGATAGCTCCGTTTTTGTTCTTCACGCCAGTAAAGCCCGGGATATTTTGGAAGGTCGCTCTTTTGTAAGCCTTCGGTCTCGAGTGCGGCATTTAAGCGCAAAGCAGTTTCCGTGTCGAGTCCCTTCGCTATTGGTACATACCTTCTCTCAAGATCTTTGCCATCTTTCAATTGTTCAAAGATCTTCGACTTATTTATTTTTAATAAACTCGCAAGTTCCGAGGCGGTCTTTTCAATGTCCTCAATTTCGGTTGCATCGGCGAAAAGCGTTTTTACGACAACGCTAACCGCAAGTGCGCGTTCGTTTCGGTCGAATATCGTACCGCGAAGCATTTTACTTTGCTTCACATCGATGCGCTGGCCCGTGGCCTTTTCCTTTAACCACTCATGTTGGTTCACCTGCAGGTAAACGAGTCGCGCACTGATTCCCCCGATCCAGATAACGATGACCGCTATGATCAGCATGTACCTGAAAAAAGTTACTTGCCGGAGGTCTTTTTTTGTCGGACGTTTTCGAGTTCTCATTGCTTACGATCGTCGTCTACTTAAATTTCGAATCCCTTTTCGACGAAGCTTCCGCGATACGCTTATCAGCTTCGGCAATTCGCGGCCGAACATCCGGCGATATCGGCTTGGCAGCCGTCTGCTGAACGATCGGTTTTACCAAAGCCTTTGTTTCTGTTCGCTGGACCCCCGGCTTAACAAGGTTCTTTGTTTCGGTTCGGTTCGCGACTTTCGTCTCTGAGCGATCTTCAACAGTAAGACTTGCGAGCGTCGGGGCAACCGACTGTCTCTCGGCAAGCTGGACGTCCTTGATTTCCATCGCCGTTGGGGGCGTTAATACGTGTTCGCGAAGTCCGATCCTTTGCGCGTTTCGCGTCACTTCGACAGGCGAAAGACTAACTTCCTTCGCTAAAATAAGCCGGCGGCGTTCGGCTTCTAAATCTTCGACCTGTTTACGGAGCTTCGAATTCTTCAATCCGAATTCCATCGTTGAGAAATGTTGTCGGGCGGCAAAGAAAAAACCGGCTGCGACGATCGATGCACAAATGATCGTCAGGAATAAGAGCCGCCACTGAAACGAACTTCGTGAAACTGTTTCACGGGAACTGTTAACACGGTTGACATTTCTTCTTTTCATAACTACCTCGGGGAATCGGACTAATTGGACAATTTTTTAACTGCTCGCAACTTCGCACTTCTAGATCTGGGATTGCGCGCTTGCTCAGTTTCACTTGGAACAATGGGCTTTCGTGTTACGAGCTCAGCGATCTTTTTCGCACCACAAACGCATTGCGGAATTTTTGGAGGGCAAATGCATTTACCTGCGAATCGCTGAAAGGCCGTTTTTACTATTCGATCTTCCAATGAATGGAAGGTAATTACCGCAAGGACTCCGTCCGTTTCAAGCATTTCAATTGAATCCCCAAGAAATCCCTCGAGAATTTCGAGCTCGCCATTCACTTTTATTCGAAGCGCTTGAAACGTACGCGTCGCGGGATGGATCTTATGCTTCTTATTTCTCGGCACTGAGCGCTCGACAAGACCCGCGAGCTCCTTCGTTGTTAAGACCGGCCTGCCCGCGTCCCGTTCTCCGACGATACGTCGAGCGATCTTTCTTGAATGCCGCTCTTCCCCATATCTGTATATAACGTCGGCGATCTCGAATTCGGTCATTGTGCTGAGAAGCTGAGCAGCGGTAGGAGTATTCGCCGACATGTCCATCCTCATATCAAGTGGGGCGTCAAACCGAAAACTAAATCCGCGAGTCTCACTATCAAGCTGCATCGAAGAAACACCCAGATCCGCGATGATCGCATTTACTTTGCTATTTACCGTTTCCTCGATCACTGTCTTTATTTCAGAAAAATTGGAATGCACAAACTGAATGCGACTTTTGAACTGTTCAAACCTTGGCCTCACAAGTGAGAGTGCCGCTTTATCTTGATCGATCGCAACAATTTTCAAGTTCGGAAACCGTTCCAGGATTGCAAGGGAATGGCCTCCAAACCCAAGAGTGCAATCTACGACAATTCCACCGTCGATATTGCCTAATAATCCTAGTGTTTCATCGAG
>JBJMGN010000395.1:0-9609 GCA_045807885.1 Pyrinomonadaceae bacterium
GACGACCATCGATACGGCCGCGAATGTGAAGGTCCATCGAGCTCTTTCAGCGGTGGAGATGCACGATGCCGTAATGCGAGAGCTGCCGAACGCGACGATTTTTGTTGGTGCGGCGGCGGTCGCGGATTACGCTCCGGCGAACGCGGCCGAGGGGAAGATCAAAAAAGACGGCCGCGATTTTATTACCCTGGAGTTGAAAAAGACCCCAGACATTTTATCCGAAGTTTCGAAGTGTAGAACGAACGGGCTGCTGGTGGTCGGTTTTGCCGCCGAGACGAGCAATGTCGTGGATTACGCGCGTTCGAAGTTAAAGAAGAAAGGCCTCGACATGGTGGTCGCAAACGATATCACAAAAGAAGGTGCCGGATTCAATACGGATACGAATATCGCGACGATCATTTCAAAGAACGAGCAGATCGATCTGCCGCTGATGCCGAAAAGGGAACTCGCTGATAAAATACTCGACGAGATCCTGAAACTTCGAAAGACTTAATGCCCCACAAGAACGAAATTTCCCAACTGATCGCGGATGTAAAAGAAGAGATCCTGTACCTGCAGGAATTGGGCGTCGGAGAGTTCGATGCCGAAATTCCGGAGGGACGCGTTTCTTCCGTTGATAGCGCAAAGCCGAAAGTGGAAAGCGTAAGAACTGCTGCGCGGCCCACGGAAATTCCGAAGATAGAAAAAGAAGAGAAGAAGAAAGCAACCGGCTCGCGCCTTGCCGTTTTGCCATCGCTTTCAAAGCGAAGCAAAATTACGCCGAGTATCGCGTCCGGGACGCAGCCATTTACGCCGGTTCAAAAGGACCCGGCGATTTTAACTCCGAAAGAAGAGGCACTATTGGATACCACGCCGACGCTTGCGGAGACAGAGGATACGATCGAGATAATTCGTACGGATATTGGCAATTGTACCCGTTGCCCTCTGTTTGCAGGCCGCACGCAGGTAGTGCATACGACCGGTAACTTTCAGGCGGATCTGATGTTTATAGGCGAAGCTCCTGGGGCGGACGAGGATGCGCAGGGGTTTCCGTTCGTTGGACGCGCCGGGCAGTTACTCACGAAGATCATTGAAAGTATCGGGTTGAAGCGGGAAGAAGTCGCGATCGGGAATATCAATCGATGCCGACCCCCAGGCAATAGGACTCCGACGATCGAAGAGGCACACACGTGCAGGCCGTTTCTACTGCGCGAGATCGCCGTGATTCAGCCGAAAGTGATAGTTGTATTGGGGAATACCGCGCTGCATAACCTGCTTGATACAAAAGTAGGGATAACGAAAGTTCGCGGGAATTTTCAGGACTATTTCGGCGTCAAAGTAATGCCGACATTTCATCCGGCATACCTGCTTCGCGACCCTAATAAAAAGCGCGAGGTCTGGGACGATATGAAAAAGGTCCGCGAGTACCTTAAAACCGCTAAGTAAGAGTTTTTATGCAGCCTGCGCTTTTTACAGGCACACCGGAAGAATCGGGCGAAACGCTCGACGAGATCAAGCGGGAACTAATAGAACGAGCTCAAAAGCTTTATCCCAACCGTGTTTTTGTTTTCGGTTTGGGCGACGAGGCGGCGAACGTTTTCGTTGTGGGCGAGTCGCCTGGACCGCATGACATAGCGACCGGAGAGCCGTTTACAGGACCGGCTGGTGAATTGCTAAAACGAATTCTGGCATCAATTGGTCTTCGAGGATCTGACTGCTATCTCACAAACGTTGTAAAGTTCGTATCACAAGGCGACGAACTAACGCCGGATGATATAAAATTTTTCGCTCCATACCTGTTCCGAGAGATCGAAGCCGTCAATCCCGAGATCGTCATCACGCTCGGATCAACACCCACGAAGGCATTATTGAATTCCAAAAAACCCATATCGCAAGTTCGCGGCGAAATGCAGGCACTTAACGGCAGAATGGTCATGCCGACATTCAACCCTGCTTATCTTCTTCGCGACCCGACAAAGAAGAAAAAGGTGTGGGATGATATGAAACTGGTGCGTGAGTTTTTGGCACGAAAATAACGCGGCAGCCGGTAAACACGTTTTCACCGAAGATCGCAAACAAAAATGAAACAGGTACTTTCGGTTTTAGTGCTCTCGATAACACTCTTTGCCCCGTTTGATTGTATCGCGCAGAAAAGCGACAAGCCGGGTATTACCCAACTACAGGGACCACAAAACCCGAGATTAGGATTTGTCATTCACGGCGGCGCAGGCGTGATATCTAAAGGATCTTTGACTCCCGAAAAGGAAAAGGAATTTCGGGCGAAGCTGGAAGAAGCGGTCCTGGCCGGTTATCGCGCGCTCCAGGCAGGGAAGTCGAGCCTTGATGCGATCGAAATGGCGATCCGAATAATGGAAGACTCTCCGCTGTTCAATGCAGGGAAAGGTGCTGTATTCACGCATGACGGAAAGAACGAACTCGACGCTTCGATCATGAATGGGAAGGACCTTGCCGCTGGCTCGGTGGCGGGATTACGGCATGTAAAGAACCCGATCACGCTGGCACGGGCGGTAATGGAGAAGTCGCCGCACGTGATGATGATCGGTGAAGGTGCGGAAAAATTTGCCGCCGAGCAGAAGATCGAGCTTGTCGATGAAAAATATTTCTGGACGCAGCATCGCTGGGATGCGCTTCAGGAGATACTGAAAGAAGAAAAAGAAAAGGCGGAGAAGGCAAAAAGCCCGGGCGTGGCAAGCGGAACAGCAGTGGCAGCTTTGGGATACAACCGGTTTGGCACAGTCGGCGCGATCGCATTGGATAAGGACGGGAACCTTGGCGCCGGCACGTCGACCGGCGGTATGACGAACAAGAAATACGGGCGGGTTGGCGATGCTCCGATAATCGGTGCCGGAACATACGCGAATAATGCTACCTGCGCTGTTTCGGGTACGGGTTGGGGCGAATACTTCATTCGCCTAAGTGTGGCAAGAGACATTTCATCGTTAATGGAATATACGGCGTTGCCGGTTCAGCAAGCCGCGGACCGCGTGATAAAAACCAAGCTGCAAAATGCTGGCGGCGATGGCGGAGTAATCGTCCTGGATAAATATGGAAATATCGGGATGTCGTTCAATTCGGAAGGGATGTACCGCGCGTATATAGGTAAGGATGGCAAACCGGTAGTCGCGATCTACTAATTTATGCTTTCAGCCGAGATAATCGCTATCGGTTCGGAGCTGCTAACGCCGGAACGATCCGACACAAACAGCCTGTGGCTCACCCAAAAACTTAATGACATTGGAGTCGAGGTCAAGTTAAAAACGATCGTCGGTGACGATGAGGCGCGACTCGAAGAGACAATACGTGACGCGGTTAAGCGTTCTGACATCGTGATAACGACCGGTGGACTGGGACCGACCGAAGATGATCTTACCCGCCAAGTGTCTGCTCGCGCGCTAAATCGCGAACTCGAGTATCACACCGATATCGAAGACAACCTTCGGGAACGATTTCAGGGTTGGGGACGGGAAATGCCGGAGATAAATAAACGGCAAGCGTTTGTGATCGAAGGCGCCGTGATACTTCCGAACCCGAATGGCTCCGCGGTCGGAATGTACCTGAATTTCGAGGGGAAGCATGTCGCAATATTCCCAGGCCCCCCGCGTGAAATGCAGCCGATGTTCGAAAATTTTGTTTTCGATCGATTGAAGGCCGACGCGGGTGACACGGTTGTTCGAAGACGCGTGTTGAAGATCTCGGGTCTGGGCGAATCGGCCGTTGACGAAGCTATCGCGCCTATCTACGTAACCTACCCGGACGTACAAACGTCAATTCTATTTAATAAAAGCGAAGTTGAGGCCCATTTATCGCTTCGTTCCGGCGATCCAAAGCTGGCAGACGCGACCCTTGACGAACTTGTTGAAAAAATAGTCGGAAACCTCGGGACGGCGGTGTTTTCTACGCAGGGCGAGGCGATGGAAGAGGTGATCGGGCGATTGTTAACAGAACGCGGGGAGACGCTTTCCGTCGCCGAAAGCTGTACAGGTGGGTTGATCGGTTCGCGTCTTACGGATGTTCCAGGATCTTCGGCATATTTTATTGAGGGGGCGATCACGTATTCGAATAATTCGAAGATTCGGACGTTGAACGTTGCCGAGGCCACATTGCGGGAATTTGGCGCTGTCAGCGCCCAGGCCGCCGCGTCAATGGCCGAGGGAATCCGGGAACGGGCTCAAACAGATCATGCTATCAGCGTAACCGGCATCGCCGGCCCGGACGGCGGGAGTACGGATAAGCCGGTTGGTACAGTTTTTATCGGTTACGCGGCTTCTCGTGGATCAAAGACGCGCAAGCTGGTACTTCCTGGCGACCGTTATTTGATAAGGTGGCGTTCGAGCCAAGCGGCGCTGGATTACTTGCGTCGACAACTTTTGAAAGCAACTTAAACGATGGAAACGCCTACAAATTGCTTGCTTTTTGGGGCAGATGAGAACAAAATTGATTGGCGCGCCCCTGGCCCAAACGCCCGATTATTTTTGCAACTTTGCCGTAAAATTTGCGTGATTTAGAATTGCGGCCTCTCTTTTGGCTTTGACCCCCGACCTTTGGAATGAATATGAAAAACTCAGCGTTCGCCCGGTATTCGTTTACTTTGTTAATTTTTGTCTCGCTGCTTTCACCAGTTCTTGTACTAGCGGAAGACGGCAAAAAGCATTTCAAACAGGGGCTCAAACACGAGTACGCCGAAGAATGGGAACAGGCAGTCGAAGAATTTTCGCTGGCAGTTGTGGATAGCCCGCAAAGTCCCGAATATCGGCTGCACCTTAGACGGGCGCTGTTCCAGGCCTCGCAGTTATCCATGTCCAAGGGCCGCGTTGCTGCAGAGCAAAAAGACTATCAAGCCGCCTACGTTGCGTTTCGAAAGGCGTATGCGTACGACCCCGTTAACGAACTTGCGAAGAACGAGATGGCTAGAATGGTTCGCCTCCAGGAAGAACTTCGCAAGACCGACAAAACCGACAAAAACACGAGCGGCGTGAAGATGGTTCAAACCTCCTTCCCCGGGGGGGGTACGCCGCAACTGCCGCAAAAGCTCGAAAAACTTCGAAATGTTTTGTGGCCCAGCGGAACTGATATGCAAAATTTGATCAAGGAGCTTGCCAGCGATCTTGATCTAAACGTACTTTTCGATTCGGAGTCGTTTCGAACGCCTCGCCAGATGAAGATCGAGTTGCGGAATGTAACTGCTGCTCGCGCGCTGGATTACATATTTCTTCAGGAAAATCTTTTCTTTCAAAAGGTTGGCCCCAGGACCATTCTTGTTGCGAACACCTCGCAGCGACCGAAATTTCAACAACTTGTTCTTCGAACATTCTATCTGGCGAATGCCAGCCCGAAGGATGTTAAGGCGATCGTACAGGCGGCAATTCCGGCGCAGCCCGGCCGCCAACCAACGATCGTACTCGAGGACGCAGCAACAAACAGCATTACTGTCCGCGACACTGCAGAGAATATTCGCCTGATTGGCCGATTGATCTCATCTCTCGATAAGGACCGTGCCGAGGTCGTGATGGACGTTGCTTTTTATGAAGTCAACAAAAATGACCTTTTGAAAATCGGCAACCAAGTTGGAACGACCGGACAATTAAATAATCTTGGCGGATCTGATCCGGCTGCCATCCCGATCAATGGCGATTGGGCGTTAGACATTGCACGAAGTGTCGCAATGGGATTCCTTATTCCGTCAATGCAGATCAGTGCTTTTCAGAGCAAGGGCGACGTAAAGCTTTTGGCATCGACACAGATCCATGCGTTCAATAACGAAGATTCATCAGCAAGGATAGGCCAGCGCGTTCCGGTTCGTACTGCTACGTTCACGCCGGTCAACTCAAATCCAGGCAACAACAACAACAATTTTTACGGCGATGTCATTAACTATGAGCAGATCGGCCTTACGCTGAAGTTCAAGCCGATCGTGTTTCCGAATCAGGACGTTCAGGTCGCGATGGAAATCGAGTTTAAGGATCGCGGTGCACCAGTCGAAGGCGATTCGTTGACGCCAATCTTTACGGAACGAACGATCAAAGGTACAGCTCGGATCCAAAACAGCAAAACCCTTTTACTTGCGAGCGTTGCTCAAGACACGAATATCAACGCGCGGTCCGGCCTTCCGGTTCTGGGCTGGTTGCCGATCATCGGCAGGCTGTTCACGGCTCCTTCGCGGAATAATAACAAGGTGGACATCGTGATCGCTGTCACGCCGAGAGTCTTACGTGCTCCGTCGATTTTGCCGGATGACGAAGCCGAAAAGGATACTGGAAGCGTTGGCCAGCCCACAAACAGCAGCCTTGAAGCAATGATCATTCAGGAAGAGCGCGACGAGCTTTTGGCCTCCGCACGTAAGCTTCCTACGGACTCGCTTGTGCAGCTTCCAGACCGTCCCGCCGACGTTCCTGCGTATGTCCGTGACGATAAAGCGGTTTCTGCAAATACTTCAGCCGCGCCAAGCGGCGATGCCAATGCCACAGTAAGTTCTGATCCGGCATCAGTTCAGAGTAACGGCAACGCCTCGGTCGTGAAGCCGATCGATAATTCGGTTAAGACTCTTCAGATCACTCAGACATCTGATACGACTGTGGCAAATCCGCCTGCAAGTACGCCCGTCAGCGATACTTCGGCAATCTCCGCGACCGTGAAATTCGGAGACATTCCAGCTAGTTTGAAGGCCGGCGATAAGATAAAGATTCCAGTTCTGGTCGATGCTTCGTCGATCTTTAGATCAGCTCTTGTTGGTTTGAAATACGATCCATTGAAATTTTCGGTCGGCGATATAACTTTGGGTGACGTCTTTGGCGCACAGAGTGCCGGGAAAACCGTATTGCCGTTCCTGAATCAAAACGGGAAAACATATGTAACGCTGGCGATTCCGGACGGAGTTTCAGTTACATCGAAGGGAATCATTGCATATCTCGAGGTCTCGGCATTGAGTGACGGTCCGTTGCAAATGGAGATCGACAAGGACGTGCTGAATTTCCTGACCCTTGATGGTAAGAATTTTTCAGTAAAGGTGCAGTAGTTTGGTTCAATGAACTTCGATTCGCAAAAACAAGATCGAAAAAGTGGGCCGGCAAAGGTTTTTGCCGGTTTCACGCTTTTCGAGTTGGTTGTTACACTGACCGTGCTTTCGATCTTTGTTCTCGGAACTATCCCATTAGTGACAAACGCGGTTCGACGTCAGAAGGAAGAGCACCTTCGTGACGCACTGCGACAAATGCGGCTTGCGATAGATGAGTTCAAACGCGACACCGTTGGCGCCTGCCCGTTGGGTGCGGTCACAACGGTAAACCCTGCGGGCCGAGGTAATTTTAATGTGCCTTCCGATCCGCGAAGCCGCGTTGTTATTGACGATTGCACTATCTTCGACACCGAAAATCTCGACCGATACCCACCGAGCCTCGATGTTTTGGTTGACGGTATAGCGGTTCGTCCGCGAGGCTTGAATATTTTAGGCGGGAGCGGATTGCGGCCAGGAACCGTAAACGCTACTGACCTTAGCGATGCCACTGAAGAGATAAAAAAAGTCTATTTGCGTGAGCTACCTGTCGATCCAATGACCGGTGAAAAAGATTGGGTTTTTCGCTCGTCGTATCAGACCAAGGACGATGATTCGTGGGACGATGTCAATGTTTTCGATGTGCGATCGGCATCGGACCAGGTCGGCCTAAATGGCGTGAAGTATAGCGAGTGGTAATTTGATGAAATTGGCAGAGTCAAAAGGGTTTTCATTATTAGAGTTGATGATCGCGATGTTCATCCTGATCATTCTCCTCTCGATCGCGTTGCCGACTTATGACAGAAGTGTGCGGCAGGCGCGTCAAACTGTTCTTCAGGAGAACCTATGGCAGATGCGCCGCGCAATTGACCAATTTCGCGCAGATAAAGGCAAATTACCCGGTTCCGTTGATGAACTAGTCGAAAATCAGTATTTGAGGGAAAAGCCGATCGATCCAACGAGCGACAAACCTGAATGGGACGAGATAATGGGTGAAGATTCGCTTTCACCAGATTCCGAAGAAGGCCTTGTCAACGTAAAAAGCCTTACAGAAGGTAAAGATATGGATGGCAAGGATTACAAAGAGTATTAATAAATTTACGATGCTTTCATTCCTCACCGAACCAAATTTTCCAAAAGCAGCGGTCGGCATCGAACATGATCGCGTGACTGTCATCGCTTTGCAAAAGCAGGGCCGGACAGGATACGAAGTACGAAATGCAGCATCGGTCGATCTGCCTTCGAGCCTTATTCAACCGCAGTTTCTGGGCACAAACATTTCAAGCCGACCTGGCCTGCGAGCTGTTTTGCAGGAGGTCTCTGGCCTTGCTGGCTTACTCGGACAAAAGAATTGGTCGGTCGCGCTGCCTTCAAACTCGGCCCGCACAGCTATTTTGACGGTCGAGGCGGGCGGCAAAGCTGAGTCGGAAGAAGTTCTCGACTGGAAGGCGGAACAAAGCTTCGGTGCGCCGGCCGCACACCTTCGAATTTCCAAGCACCGTATCGCGAATGACGCCGAGGGTCGCTTGCGATACTTCGCCTCGGCAATAAAGCTTTCAGTGATCGACGAGTATGAAAGCGTTTTCGAGGAATTGGGTTGGAGGACGGGTCTCATACTACCTCGAGCAGTTTGCGAATCCAATTGGCTTTTGAATAACGGCGGGCCCGAAGATGCATTGCTTCTTAGTTCGCAGCAGGAAGGCTTTACCGCAGTTCTCTTTGGCGATGGCGAACCCAGCGTGATTCGAACTGTGTCGTGCTCCCCGACAGAGAAGGACGATGAGATCTACAGGCTTTTGATGTTTTATAACGACCGATTTGCAAATGAGCGAGGGCCCCGTCAACTCAACCGGGTATTGACCGTTGGAGATGATCTGAATTCGAAAAAGATCATTGATATTGCTCGTGAAGCTCTCGGTCGTGAGGTCTCCATACTTTCAGCACCTGATGTCGGATTGAACATTCCCCCCGGCACGCTTGGCTTCAATGAATTGGCCGCGCCTGCAGGCTTGGCCGCATTCGGCTGTAGATAATCTAATAAAAATGTGTCGAACCGTTTCGTCCGCGTGACGAAATTGGTTGTGCGCCCTAGGCCAGTCGGTCAAACTTGATTCATCGACTAGCGAAACATGGGCACCCGCACTTTAACTCTTAATAGCATTCACGCACTTTCCGATGCCGAATTGATCGGCGTAGCGATAGGCGGCCGCGAAGACAGTTTCGAGGAACTAGTGCGGCGGTATCAGCGGCCGATCGTCGGCTACGTTTTTCGAATGCTTGGAGATTACGATTCCGCACTCGACGTCACCCAGGAAGTCTTCATCAAGGTCTATAATTCTCTCCACCGCTATAGTTCAGATTATAAATTCTCCACCTGGCTGTACCGAATTGCCCACAATGCGACGATAGACCACATTCGACGGAACTCAAATAATACGCTGAGTCTTGAAACCGAGAATAAGGACGGTGCGTATCAACTTCAGATCGAGAGCCGCGATCCCTCGCCCGAAAAAGATAGGGAACGAAAGGAATGGCGGGTTGAGATCGAATCGGTCGTAAAGCGGCTGCCTCCGGCGTATCGCGAACTGATCCTGCTTCGGCATTCTCAGGACCTTAGTTAC
>JBJMGN010000396.1:0-3590 GCA_045807885.1 Pyrinomonadaceae bacterium
CATTTCCGTGGCCATTTCCGTTGCCATTTCCGTTGCCATTTCCGTTCGTGGAAGCGACCACCGTTCGCTGTGATGACAATGAAAGTATTTCGGCCGCAATTTCAGGTTTATATGCGGGCCGCGGAGATTCGATTTCGTCTCGTTCGATCCCGGAGGCAGTAAACGCCGGCTCCAGTACTGCCGTTGCAACTGGTCGAATAAAGTTCGCGACCCATTTCGGATCATAGATCGTGTCGAGATACTTTTCGCCAAGATCCGGTGAGATGGCGACGACAGTTTCGCCGGGCTTGAACTCAGAAGCGACCGACTGCACTGCGGCAAGTACACTGCCGGTACTTCCGCCGACCAGCAAGTGCCTGTCTCGAACAAAAGAAAGACAAGCATCGACAGTTTGTTCTTCGTCGACTTCAATGATCCTGTCCGGTTGCGCCAGATCTGCGAGCTTCGGCCTGACACTCGTGCCGATGCCGGGAATATTTCTTTTCCCGGGGGAGCCGCCAAAGGTGACCGAGCCAACAGGTTCAACAGCGACGACCTTGATTCCGGGAAATTCCTGACGAAGGCGTTCCGAAACGCCGCCGAAAGTGCCGGTTGTGCCGGTACCAACAAAGACCCAATCGACCTTCTTAAATTCTTTCGCGATCTCGGCCGCTGTTTGTTCGGCGTGGACATTTTTGTTTGCGATGTTGGAATATTGATTTAACCAAACCGCGCTTGGATTTGATTTCAATAGTTCATCGATCTTTTCTAACCTCGTACCCAGAAATCCGCCCACCGCGTCGCGATCTTCGACCACAATGACTCTTCCGCCGTAAAGCTCGATACTTTTTACGGCGGCATGATTCGCATTCGGATCCGTCACGCAAATGAATTCGTAGCCTTTGATCGCGCATACCATGCTCAGGGCAAGCCCGAGATTTCCCGATGATGATTCGATCATCACAGTTTCATTTGGCTTCGCGATGCCTCGTCGCTCAAGGTCTTCTACCAGAGCGATCGCGGTCTTTATTTTTATGGAGCCGGTCACACTGAAGCCTTCTAACTTCAGAAAAACGTCATGGCCGCCCGCGAAGTCGGGTAACCTGTAAAATAAGTCACGAAAGATCAGATTTAATGGTGAATCGATAATCATAGGTTCAACATCCCTGGCCCGTTGCCGCCTAGCCTGCAAATTTCCACCCCGAAACGCCCTTTTTTGGGGTCTCGCGTGAAATCTCACAATTCAGTTCACACATTTACGGTCGGTAATCCTTCGAGGAGAGAAGGCGAACCAGAATAACTGAGACGGTGCTATTTTCGACTTCGGGGGAGGATGGAACAACTGTTAAAACTTACAGGTGAAAAGCTTACGTCATCCGGTAAAGACCGGGCTCAATGACCATTTCGAAGGTGTTGATCACAACGCGAATGGCAAAATGCCTATTAAATTTCAAACTTTACAGCCGTCGTTCACATAGGGACATCGATCTATTTGATATGGATACACTGCGGGGTGATGAAAGTCTTATAAATCACACTTGGGAGATCAAATTTCGGGGAATTCAACCGGCGTTGCGCGCGGACCGCCGGCGAATTTTTATAAATTACTGGTAGCTTGAGTGGATTCGCAGTTTAAATATTATATCCGCAACTGGACTTCAGACTGCGGCTCCCAACAATATGAAAACAGCATTCCCCCGAGCTGCAAAATTGGTAAAAGGAAAAAGGTTCAATGCCCGGACTTTTCCAGTTTTGTTCAATTTAGTTTTGATCTTCGTAATGTCCGCCACGGGATATTCGAACGGCACGTCTTCCGCCCAGAGCGGAATACTCGATTTGGCTCGGATGAATGCCCCTGATTCAAAAGCTTGGTGGCAGGCCCTGGAATATGGAAAGCAGCCCGAAGCGCTTACACCGCCTACAAGTTCCCTGATCGTCCAGATCGGATTCAATCCGTTTAATCAACCCGAAAACTTTACGGCGGGTGAATCGAATCCTGAGACACAACCACTTTTGATTCAAACGCAGCGGGCCGACGGCGTCGGTGAGAATATGACAGGTGACGGCGAGACCGTCTTTATAGAAATGTCGACCAGCTCATCGACCGGCAGATTCGATATGACTCCGACGGGTGCATTCTCTGCGTCGACTCTGACACTAACGATCAGGAGCGGCCGTCAAAACTCTCAAAGTTTCTTTTATCGCGACGATACCCCTGGCGCTGTAGTACTAACCGCAACTGTAACTGCAGTCGCGAACACGGGTCTATCGTTCGGCGAAACCACCTCGGTTACCAAATCCGTTATTGCGGTTGGAGAAAACAAACTTAGCTTCGGAACACAGCCTGGCAGCGCTCGTAAAGACGCTTCGATCATGCCGCCGGTAAGGGTCCGCGTGGAGGACTCCGCAGGAAACCTTATTACAAGTAGCAACCGAGATGTCTCATTGGCGATCGGCTCGAATCCGGGCGGCGGAACGCTGAGTGGGACAACCACGGTTGCGGCCGTAGGCGGGATTGCAACTTTCAACAACTTGAGCATCGACAAGGCAGGAAATGGCTACACACTTGTCGCCAGCTCGGAATCCCCTTCGCCGGCCTTGATCGTCGCAACTTCGAACCCATTCAACATCAATAAGCTTGATCAAACCATCGAATTCGACGAGCTGGAAGACAAAACTTACGGAGACGACGATTTCGATGTTAACGCGACAGCATCGTCAGGATTGCAAATAACCTTTACCAGCCAGACGCTGGATGCATGTTTGGTTGAAGAAAACCATGTACGCATTGTTGCGGCAGGACTTTGCACGGTACGGGCCTCGCAAGCGGGCGACTCGAATACCAATTTCGCTTCCAGCGTCGACAGAACATTCCTGGTCAACAAAGCAGATGCCACAGTAGTAGTATCGCCGTACGATGTGGTCTACGACGGCCAATCCCACGCGTCAACCGTCACGACAATTACGGGTGTCAAAGGCGAGACTAGCGCGGAAGTTGGAAACGTTGATGTAAGCGAAACAATTCACACGAATGCGAGCGAATATCCGAAAGATCAATGGACGTTCATGGGAACGGGAAATTACAACGACACGTCCGGGATGGTCAAAAATAATATTTCGAAAGCATTTGCCACTGCGACTGCAGGCAGCGGTTCTGCTACCTATGACGGCAACGCGAAGACACCTTCTTCGTGCGTTATCAGCGGTCCGGGCTATCTCGGCGATCTGTCATGTTCGAATGAACCGGCGAATGTAGGGCCGGGGGCAAACTCTTACACGATCGCGGCATCGCTTAGTGGAAAGAGCTTGTCTAATTTCGACGTTGCTCTGGCTGACGGAACATACACGATTCACAAAGCGCCGACTGTTTTGACGATATCTTTCGAAGACGGACCATACGTTTATCGCGGATCTGCTTTTATGGCTACCGCACGAGTTACCGGCGCTGGAGGGCTTGATCAGGCAAACTTACCCGTCAATTACATTGGCGATTGCTTGAATGTCACGACGGCAAATGGATGTAGAGCAACTGCCGCTTATTCCGAAAGTGCGAATCATTTGGAAAGCGTCGGCAACGCAGGCATTACGATCGCTAAAAAAGCTTTGACCGT
>JBJMGN010000397.1:0-2507 GCA_045807885.1 Pyrinomonadaceae bacterium
TTTCCGTTATTCACTAAATTGTTTTCTCAATTTGGCGAGCACCGCTTTCTGCTCGTCTGCCGCGGACAATGCGACGAATACTGTATCGTCGCCGGCAATCGAGCCAGCGACGCCTTCTAGGTTTAATGCGTCCAACCGTACGGCTAATGCCGATGCAAGGCCTGAGCTGCATTTTGCAATGATCAAATTGCTACCGGAAGGTGCAAATGAAACCGTTCCAAACGCCGTTCTTTGCGACACTGCATTCCGCCGGTGGTATTTGCCGGCATCTTTTGTTACTCCAAGTTCGTCCAGATCTCGCGAAACGCTTGCTTGGGTTACCGAGTAACCTTTTTTCCGGAGCGCTTTCACCAGCTGTGCCTGGCTGCGCACTTGAGCGCCTGAAATTATTTCCAGCAGCGCCGCCTGCCGTTCTTCCTTGATCATCGATTGGATGCATAATATGCACGTCTTACTGCATATTCAACGCATATATGTATAATATACACAGCGCGATTGGAGGGGTCAATCGAAGATCTAAAAGAGGGCTAATTTGATTCGTAGATATTTCTTTGGATTTTGGCGGAAATCGTTGATAAGGCGAGTGCCTTCGTCGGAAAACTTGTTGATACTTTGTGCAGTGGAATTTACGTTATTGTAGAGGGAATCGTCTGTAACCAAACGCCCGATAGTGCCTTTTCCGGCCTGGGCGTCAGCGATAAGTGATTCAATACGTGTAGCCGCTAAATTAAAACGGTCAAGGGTGATTGATGCATCACCATAAACTTTGTCGTCGGTGAAAAGCTTACCGATCGTGCCTTTTCCGGCATTAACATCATCGATTATCAAATTGATCTTTCCCGCCGCGGTGCGCAGTTCGTTTACTGCTGCGCGAGTTTCGTTATAAAGTGCGTCGTCGTTGAACACCTTTCCGGCGGTGCCTTTGCCTGCCCTTAATTCATTTGTGATCGCTTCGATTTGAAGAACCGTCTTATTTAGATTCTCATAAAGCGCCTTGTCGTTGATCAAACGCCCTGCGGTCCCTTCGCCGTTGTTCACCTTTTCCAGCGTCACTTGAAGCCTTTTAATTGTTGTTTTCGCTTCGCCGATTGTCGTATCGAGATTTCGGTAAAGTGATTCGTCATTAACGATGCGTCCGAGGGTGCCCTCGCCGCGATTCGCTTTGCTTAAAATTTCGTTTGCTGGAATCGCGAGGCGCTTTATCTGATCAAGTAATTCGTTGCCTGTTTCAGTTAAATTGCTTATCGTCGTCGAAGCTCGCGATTCCAGGACGTGGTTCTCTTCGACGGGTTCACCACGTGAGGTGCCGGGTGAAATGTTTATTGTTTTGTCACTCGCCAGCAAAGATACAGCCACAAGCTGTGCGGTAGAATCGGTGCGAATTCGCTCTGAGATCGGCCGGCCATTCAGGTCGTGGTCGACGGTCATTTGCGCTTCGATCTTAGCTTCGTCCTCGCTATCCGGGGGCAGCAACGTTACCGAATCGACCTTGCCGATTCGTACTCCTGCGAGTTGAACTTCCGAGCCGTCGCGAAGGCCATCAGCAGCCATAAATCGCGCTTTTAGATGAAGCTTTTTCTGAAACGGGTTGAAATCGCCGGTTGAGTTCATTATTAGAAAACCCATAACCGCGAGCCCGAACAGGACAAATATCCCAACTCTTAACTGGCTCAACTTAAAAGCTTTACGTGTTTCAGCCATTTTCCTATCTTTCGCCTTTTATGAACCGCAAGACGTACTGGTTATCGCTCTCCCGCAGCTGCTCATCAGTTCCATTAAAAATGATCTGACCGTTTCGCATCATCAAAACCTCAGTGTTAATAAGGCACAATTTATCCCCTTCTTTTTCAAAAATTACTTCGCCTTTTTCGTTTACGGTAGCATATTCGGACGACAGATTCGTAATGTTGTTCATCTCATGGGTCACGAATATTGATGACACATCTTGCAGGTCGCGGAGCTTTATCGCGAGTTCGCACATAGTACGCGCCGTCGGCGGGTCGAGGCCCGCGGTCGGCTCGTCGAACAGCACGATCGATGGATCTCCGATCAATGCTCTCGCAATTCCGACTCGGCGTCGCATTCCACCGGAAAGTTCGTCTGGCATTTTGTTGGCAGCGTCTGCAAGGTCCACGAACGCCAACGTTCGGATAACTTCGCGTTCGATCTCGTCCTCGTCGCGCTTCTGTTCACGCAGCCGATATGCCACGTTTTCATAAACCGAGATCGAATCAAATAGTGCGCCTTCTTGAAATACCATCCCGATCTTTTGTCGAACCGGCATCATTTCGACCTCGCTGTAATCCGTGATGTCTTCGCCGTCGACGAGCACCTGACCTTCGTCCGGTTTCAGCAGGCCGAGCACAAGTTTGATGATCGTCGACTTCCCGCCGCCGGAACCGCCCAGGATGATCTTCGTCTCACCCTTCATCACCTTAAAGCTCAGGTCGTTCAGGATCACGCGGTCATCGAAAGCGAGCATGACGTTGCGAAACTCGATCGCGGGT
>JBJMGN010000398.1:0-7565 GCA_045807885.1 Pyrinomonadaceae bacterium
TGCGGACTTCCGCAGCTCCTTTAATTAGTGCAAGCAGGTCCGCCGGCGTGTACGGAACGAGGTCTAGATCTTCTGTTTTAATGGTCCCCGCCCTCACGTGCGATCAGCAAAACCTTCAAGGGGTTACCAGCGGTCGCCACCGCCGCCATAGCCTCCGCCACCGTAACCACCACCGCCGCCTCCACCGCGTCGGCCTCCACCGCCACCACCGCCGCCTCCGCGGTCATCGCGGGGACGCGCTTCGTTTACGACCATATTGCGGCCGTCATATTCCTGCCCGTTAAACTGCGCGATCGCATTGTTCGCATCGTCCTCAGAGCTCATTTCAACAAAACCAAAACCGCGCGAGCGACCCGTCTCACGGTCAAAAACAACGTTTGCCGATTCAACCGCACCGGCAGCCGTAAAGTATTCCTGCAGATCCTCACTTGTCACTCGAAACGACAAGTTTCCAACGTAAAGTTTATTACCCATTTTTCTTTTGATTTTTTCCTATGCGAAGAGAAGCAACAAAGGCAGGTAAGTGGAAGTCTTTTACAAACTTTCCGTTATTGCAGCGACGCGCCCTACTCTAAAAAATTAAAAATGCTTCTGTGCCCCAAAAACCAGACTCTCCTAACCGAACCGAAAAAGCGTCGCTTGTAATTGCCGGACGATCCGCATCTATCGAGATACTATGCGAGAGCAAAATCTAAAAAAGTATGCCTGTTTTCCATTATTTAGGCAAGAAGAATTAGCCCGGTCAAATCAGGGCCGCACCGAGAGCCGTACTGCCGAATATGATCGAAAAGATACCAAATGCCCACAATGCCGGTTTGTACGCGTCGTAGGTTTCCGCGTTAACTATCTTCAATCCGAACAGGTACCACGCAGCGATCCGCACAATGGGAAAGGACACTGCAGTCGCAAGCACAAGCCAGAATACCGGCGTCTCAAATCCACCCGTTATCCCGATCCACAGAAAGAATGCTGCAAATGAGATCGTTAACAGATCTATCAACACATACGATGGGTGCGTGCTGCAGAACTGGAACCTGACTCGAAAAAAAATGCCCCAGACCTCATTCTTTATCCTCGGCCGGAAAATGTCATAAAGAACCCATGCCACAAAAAGCGGCCCTACTAAAGCCATTAGCCAATCACCAAAACCAACAAAAGCGTTGTACGCTGGAAAAATATTGGGTTCTATTTCAGTAATGATTCCGGCCACGGTTATTGGAAAAAAGAACGTAGCTATCAGTTCGATAAGCAGGATCTTAAAAGCACTTGGAATCTTGTAAAAGCCGTCCATATGATTCAAAGCCGATTGGCCAGCGGAATCATGTGCGCAAAGCAGCAAGAACTTTTTCGTGAATACCGCCGAAGCCGCCGTTCGACATAATAGCTACAACGTCGCCTTCACGCATTTCCGGGCCGAGATATTCGACGATCGCATCAGCGTCGGGCATTGACTGCGCAAGCTTGCCGTTTGCGGCAATGCCGGCAACCAGGTCATCAACATTCAGGACCTTGCCGAAAGTGCTCGCCTCCACCGTGTTGTAAACGCCCGCAATGATCACGAGATCGGCGTGCGAAAAGGCTTCTTTATACCTGTCCTCAAAAACGGACAGTCGCGAGGTGCGCGAGCGCGGCTCGAAGACGGCGATGAGCCGGTTCCCGGCATACTTTTGGCGCAGCGCTTTTAGCGTTTCGTCCACCGCGGTCGGATGATGCGCGAAATCGTCTATCACGGTCACGCCCCGCTCGATGCCGCGAACTTCCATCCGGCGTTTCACGGATTTGAACGTATCAAAAGCTTCCTGCATCTTCTCTTTTGAAATGCCCCATGCATCGGCGGCGATGATCACTGCTAGACAGTTGCGAACATTGAATTCACCGACCAGGTTCGTTTCGAACGAGCCCCATTCTTCGCCCGAACGATAAACGTCAAATTGCATCCGATCACCGGAAAAATTGATTCCCCTTGCCTGCCATTTCGCATTTTCGCCCAGGCCGAATGTCTCGATCGTCGTAAAAAGCTTGCCCTTCATCTGTCCGAGCACTTCGGAAACGACCGGCGAATCGGTGCCGCAAATTAGCCGCCCGTTACCCGGTACCAAATTCATAAGCCGCGAGAATTGCCACTTAATTGCGTCGAGGTCTTTGTAGATGTCGGCATGGTCAAATTCGATGTTGTTGACGATGGCGATCTCAGGCAAATACGACATGAACTTCGGCTTTTTGTCGAAAAAAGCTGTGTCATACTCATCACCCTCGATGATGAAAAAGTCGCTGTCGGTAACACGAAAGCTTTGGCCAAAATTTTGCACGACGCCTCCGACCAGAAACGTCGGGTCCAAACCTCCCGCCTCAGCGAGCCATGTCGCGATGCTGGTTGTCGTGGTCTTGCCATGTGTCCCGGCAACGACGAGCGATCGACGCCCTCGAATGAATTCTTCTCGGACGATCTCGGCCTGCGAACGGTAAACCAGCTTGCGATTCAGCACTTCTTCAAGCTCCGGGTTGCCGCGCGGGATCGTGTTACCGACCACGGTGCAATCGCGCGGTACATCCGTATTTTGGGCCTTATATCCCTGCATTATCTCAATGCCGAGAGCCTCGAGCTGAGTCGACATCGGCGGATAAACATTCTGGTCCGATCCCGTGACCTTATGACCACGCGCCTGCAGCATCCCGGCCAGACTGGCCATCGCCGTTCCGCAAATTCCAATTATGTGATAGTGCATTTTGATTTGTTTCCGAAATAGTGTCGGATAGACAAGTTTAATTTAAGCCTTCGGCGATGCAGAAATCGCGCCGAAGAATTTTACAGATGATGATTTATCTCGCGTTCATCTTTAATGTCGTAAAATCATGCCATGCGGGTGCTTCTGGTAGAAGATGATCGTCGGATCGCGTCATTTGTCGCAAAAGGTTTGCGCGAAAATGCCTACGCCGTCGATATTGCCGGCGATGGCGAAGAAGCGACATACATGGCATCGCTGAATCCCTATGACCTTTTCGTGCTCGATGTAAATCTGCCGGTGAAGGATGGCTTTGAGGTTTGCGCGGAGCTGCGCAAAGGCGGAAACTCGAGGCCTGTGCTGATGCTCACGGCGCGAGACACGGTTGATGACCGCGTGTCCGGTCTTGATATCGGCGCGGACGACTATCTTGTAAAACCATTCGAATTTCGTGAGCTGCTTGCCCGGCTGCGAGCGCTATCAAGGCGGCAGAATGAAATTCGCGCACAGAAGCTTCTCGTAGCGGATATCGAGATCGATATCCCATCTCAGACCGTCCGCCGCAACGGCTCACATATCGAACTAACTGCAAAAGAATACTCCCTGCTCGAGTTTTTCGTTTTGAACAAAGGACGTGTAATCGGCCGCGAAGAGATCTCGGAACACGTCTGGAACGAAAACTTTGATCCGTTCTCTAACCTTATCGAGGTTTATATTAAGCGCCTTCGGAACAAGCTCGACCACGGACGGGAAACGCAGCTGATCCAGACGCGCCGCGGAGCCGGTTATATTCTGTGCGATGTTTAGGTCGTTACGGGTAAAACTTACGCTCTGGTACATCTGCGTTCTCGCTTTGATCTTTGCGGCATTCGCCGCCGTCACCTATTCGCTCTTTCTGCGGGCTGTCCAGGACGAAACAAAAACTAACATCTCTGAGATGGCGGGAAATTTCATTACTTCCGCGAACCAGCTTCAGAACGAAAAACCGCACGGGTTCGATCCTAACGCCATGATCGACGAGGTGCTGGACGAATTTCAGTTTCGTGACTATCGTTTTGCGGTTTTTGCTGGGGATGCGTCGCTCATAGGCACGACGACCGATCCCGATCTGACATATGAAAACGTCGCCGCGGTCGGTGAGGGCAAATTTGCGAACGTCACCCTCGATTCCGAAAGTTACCAGGTTTTCGAAAAGCTTTTTTCCGTTGAAGGAAAGCCCTTCAGGCTGTTCGTGTTCTATTCGCTCGCCGATCAGGCAGCCATCGAATCGCGGATAAGGAACATCTTTCTCGTGATCGCCCCCGTTTTGCTGTTCCTTGCCGGAGTGGTCGGCTTCCTTCTGGCACGCACGAGTCTTCGCCCCGTAGTCCTCATGGGCGAACGAGCAAAACAGATCGGTGCAAATAATCTGCACGAACGGCTTCCGGTCGCAAACCCGGAAGACGAGATCGGCAATCTCGCCGTGCTTTTCAATCAACTGCTCGACCGGCTAAGCGACGAATTCGATAAGCAACGACGTTTCATGGCGGACGCGTCGCATGAATTGCGCACGCCGCTGGCAATAGTTCGCGGCGAATCCGAGGTCGCGCTTCAAAAAGACGACCGTACGGGTCCAGAATATCGAGAATCACTAAAGATCGTAAATGACGAGGGCAGGCGACTGTCCAAGATCGTCGAAGACATGTTCACGCTTGCCCGTGTCGATGCAGGCAATATTCAGGGGAGTTTTCGAGAGGTTTACCTCGACGAGATCGTCGACGACTGTGTCAAGAAAATCCGGACTCTTGCCGACCAGAAAAACATCACGGTCAAATATGACGGCGTGGAAACACGCTCTTTCGGTGACGAAGCACTGCTTCAACGGCTGTTCATCAATCTTCTGGACAATGCCGTCAAATACAACCATCGCAACGGCCGCATTCAGGCAACCGTAAGCGGCAATTCTGTCGAGATCAAGAACACCGGTCCCGACATCCCCGTCGAAAAACGAGAGCTGATTTTCGAGCGTTTTTTCCGCATTGATAAGGCACATTCACGGCAGGCCGATACGATGACCAGCGGCGCGGGCCTCGGCCTTTCCATCGCCAGGTGGATCGCCGATCTGCACAATGCCGAGATCGTGCTACACCGCTCTAACGAGGGAGAAAATATTTTTTCCGTCACCTTCCCTAGTTAATCTTCTGTTCATTTTCGATCCGCTAATCTGCTTTTGAGCCTGTTGGAATAACAGGCAATTTTAGAAGGAGACTTTCATAAAATGTTAAATAAATATCTTGGGAAGATCGCATTGTTCACGTTTCTGCTCTTAGGCATTGTCGCTATTTCGTCGCCGTCGGTATTTGCGGCGAGCGACACAAAGTCGAAACCCGCAGCAGCAAAGAAAACAACGAAGAAATCGGACGGGGTCAGTAAACCGAAGAGCAAAAAAAAAAGACGTCACACAGGAAAAAGCCCAGCAAATAGCACTAAAAAGAGCTAGGGGTACGGTCGAGAGCAGCGAATTGAAAACAGAAAAGGGCCGCGAAGTTTATGAATTCGCGATCAAGAATTCAAAGGGCCAAATAAGGGACATTTGGATCGACCAAAAAACAGGAAAAGTAGTTCACGATTCGGTCGAAAAACATAAGTAGGTCAACGAGCTTCAAGGGGGTAGGAGGAAAGCGTCAAGAAGTTTCCTCCAAGCGAAAAAGGCGAACGTTCGAAAATTTGAACTCGCTCCGGTGAACGAACGCCTTTTTCGACTTTTCGCCTATTAAAGCGACGTTTTTCCGGTCAACTCAGCGGCCAGCTCAGGAGCGTCGTAAATATTTCGAAGAGCTTCAAGAATTCCAGCCGCGTGTACGCCGACGGCGCGCGAGCCTTCGGATTCTTCGATGTACCAATACCGATTCGAAAGCTTCTGCAGATTGCTGTCGAAATTCAACCCAACAAGCTCGCCGTTACGATTGATGACCGGCGATCCGGAATTCCCGCCGATGGTGTCCGCGGTATAAACAAAATTCAGGCCGGTCGCAAGATCGACTTTATCGCGGCGCTCTTTTATACGCGGAGCAAGCTCAAATGGTGGCGTCTCGGCAAAGCCAAAAGCCCGATCGTAGAGGCCGAAAAAAGTCGTTCTGTACGGCACGAGCGTGGTGTCTTCGTCATAGCCTTTTACGATCCCGTAGCCGATGCGAAGCTGCGAGTTTGCATCAGGCGGGGTCGATTTTCCGTAAACGGCAAAGCGCGCCTGTGCGATCTTTGTCCCATTGGCCGTTTCGACATCGGTGATGTTTTTTTCGTTCCATGCACGTAGTTCACGGACGATCGGGTCGATTCGTCGCGCGAGCGTGACCATCGGGTCGGTCGATTCGGCAATGGCCGTTGCAGGCCCCTCGAGCAGCGCTTTTCGTGCTGCGGGATCGGCCAATTTCGTTTCGCGGACCGCGCGTTTAACGACCTCAGCAGTATCGGCGTCGCCCAGTGCTGCCTTAATGAATGGATCACTGTTGCCTAAAGCTTTCCGAGCGTCGTCGAACCATGCGATCAAAGCTGCCTCTTCCAGGTCGAGATAGATCGGAGCGGTGGAGAGCACGCCGGTACGGAAAGTATCGAGCCGTGAATCACGATATTCCGGATATCGCTTTGCGTTCGGTTTCGCCATTTCGCCGTGATAAGTGACTATCTGCAGCGCGTTCGACGCAAGTCGCGAGGGAACGACATTGGAGAATGCAATGCGTTTCGCCATGGGCGGCAAACCGCTATACGCCTTCGCGATACTTTCCCAGGCGGGAGCGTACTGTTTATCCAGCTCCGGTTTTTGTGCAAGCCGGTCGCGAAGATCTTTTTCTTCGGCTTCCTTGCGAGCGAAATTTCGCGGGTTCAAAAGGCCTTCCTGCTGGCCGTCAAGCCGTTTCATAGAATTCGCAAGCGAACGCATTCCCGGCGATGCCTGACGAAATTGTTCTGCCCCGAGCTTCGAATATTTTTCCAATGCATTTCGACGCAGCTGCCAAACCTGTTTCTGCAGAGGATTGCCGACATCGCGTTGAAACGCTAGCTGGGCAACGGTCAAAAGGCGCGCGGTCGAGCCCGGATAGCCGGATACGACGACAAATTCACCATCCTTCGGCCCTGTTTCGGACCATTTGAAATAGTTCGGCGTTTTCGCAGGCTGACCATTTTCATACGCGCGAAGAAAAGTAAAATCGAGGTCGTGACGCGGGTATGTAAAGTTGTCGAGATCGCCGCCGAAAAATGCTGCCTGTTCTTCCGGGCACATCACGAGACGAATGTCCGTGTAACGCTTGTTCCGGTAGAGCCAATATTCGCCCCCACTGTAAAGCGATACAACTTCACATTTCAAACCCGTTGCCGCACCGCAATCTTTCTCGATATTTGCGATCTCCGCCGAGCGTTTTGCCGCGGAATCTGCATCGCTCGTGCCGCCTTTCGCTGCGTTGTGAACGCGACTTGTTACGTCTTCCAATGAGACCAAAACAGAGACTTCGGCATCCTGCGCCTTCAGCTCATCGGCCTGTGTTCGGGCGTAGAAACCTGTCTTCATCAGGTCACGCTCTTTAGTTGAAAGCTTTGCGATTATCGACGAAGCGACGTGATGATTTGTTGCTATCAGGCCATTTGGCGAAACAAAAGCTCCGGAGGCGCCAGGAAGTTTCGGTGACGCCAGCCGCAGCTTTTCAAGCCATTCCTTTGAGGGTTCGAAGTTGTAGCGTTCCTTCCACTGCTTCAGTGGCGGATTGTCGAAGGTCCACATCCCCTCGTCGGCGAAAAGTGGCCCGGCGACAAAGATTAGAATGAGAAAAAAGGCGGTCGCGCGTTTCATAATTTTTTGATGTCCTA
>JBJMGN010000399.1:0-7781 GCA_045807885.1 Pyrinomonadaceae bacterium
GATTTTGACGCGCGGTCTGGCTACAAGATGATGTAATTAATTGAAATGGTTGCTTTGGAGCGCGGACACTCTTGTCCGCGTGAGCCCGTAGAAGGCAATCGGTGATTATTGTTGAACGATATCGAACGCTGAAACGGCGTCCGTGCATGTAAGTAAGAGTGACCGCGCTTAGTTAGTTTTCGAATTGCAGCTCTTCGATAATTTCGTGCATGTGTTTGCGGCCGAGGTCGACTTCGCCAGGGGCGAGCGAGACAGCGCCGACCACAGCGTGGCCGCCTCCGCCGTAGCGTTCACAGATCTCGGCGATGTTATGAGTACGCGGACGCGGTGCCCAGGGATTCGAGCCGACGGAGATCTTGGTACGATATGAACTTTGGCTTAGGGAAACGACATAGGTCACTTCCGGGTGGTAGTAGTACGGAATGAATTTGTTATAACCGTCGATGCCCGTTCCGACAAGGTCGAAACTTACGACCCCGCGTTCCGAGCGGGCACGATCCTTTATTATCGCGGCGGTTTTCCAGTGCTGTTCAAGGATAGGCTCGAGTTTTGCCTGTATCGTATCGCTTGCGACGATGTCGTCGAGCGACTTGACGGTGAGCATCCGGATAATTTCGGCGATGAATTCAGGATCCTTTTCGCCTTCGATGACCTGCATTAATTTGAGCGCAGACGAACGCAGCTCAACACACTGTGCGGGTGATTCGTAGAACGCACCGTCGATGATGTGAGCCCATTCGACAAGTTCCGCGAGCGAGATGTCTTCGAAACCGAATTTTTCGTTTGCTACGAGGGCGATAAATTCGGCGCATGAAGCGCTTTTTGTATCGAGAAATTTCTTGCCTGAGTTATTGGCTTTGAAATGTGCTTCGTCTTCGGGCGAAAGAAACGCTGACTGATGATGATCGAACCACCACGTAAGACGTTCGTCAGGACAATACTTGAAATCGACGATCGCATTCTCATCGCCATCGAGCTGTACGCGGTCAAAGGCGTTGCCAGCGCGATGCATTGTCGGGGTGTAAAAGACCTCAGCCGACGGGTTGATCTTTGCTTTGTAAAATTTGGTAAAAATGGCAGCCGACGAAACGCCGTCGAAGCAATTGCCGTGATAAAGTATGCGAAGTTTCATTACAGAAGCCCGCGCGTTAGCCAGGGCGTAATCGAGACGTTTCGTGTTATGCCCGTACTCACGTGCGGACTACTGCACGGTCGGGCAAAACATTAAAGATTAGAGTTCACGATTACATTCGTCAAGCAAGCTTATGGAAATTCGCATAGCAACAAAAGCCGACGCTGACGCAATGGTCGAGTTTAACCAGGCGATGGCGCTCGAAACAGAAGGAAAACAACTGAGTGGAGACATACTTTCGAAAGGTGTCGCTGCAGTTTTCGAGGATTCGCAGAAGGGGTTTTACGTTGTCGCGGAGGACGAATGCGAGATCGTAGGCGGATTGATGGTCACCTTCGAATGGAGCGATTGGCGAAACGGCTGGTTTTGGTGGATTCAGAGCGTTTATATCCGGCCGGAAATGCGGGGCCGATCGCTGTATTCAAAGCTATATAGATTCGTTAAAGAATATGCCAAAAAAGCAGGAAATGTATGCGGCTTTCGACTTTACGTTGAAAAAGAGAATGAACATGCTCAAACCGTTTACAAAAAGCTCGGGATGGAAGAAACGTATTACTTAATGTTTGAGGAGACCGCGAAAGCCGGCGCAAAGTAAACACGAGGTATTTAAAATCTAAAAGGCTGGAATTCCATAAGAAATTCCAGCCTTTTTTGAAAATCGAAAATGAAAGCGTTGTAGGTGTGGAAGATTCGTAGTTATTTGTTCACCCTTTTAGATTAGAAAGCAGATGCGTTTCATTTTCGAATTTTCAATGAACTTTTTTGCATTTGAAGGAAGTGCCGTCCTTGTCTTCGTGCCCACACTCGAAGATTTCCCCCAAGCATATCGACACTTCCCTCAAATATCTAAGCGATGCGGGACCGGCCCGAATCGCTTGCGTTTCTTCAGTTGTCCTTCGTTACTTTAGCGTAACCTTCCGATTGCTCTTTTATTAGCAAGGGCTGTGCCAAAAAGTGGCACCGGTAGATAATGCGTAAAACATTACCTACAAGGGACGTGTTTCCCGAGTTGTTGAAAAAAGTGTACGTCCGGTTTTGGTACAACGGTGGTAGATATATTCAAATTTCGTACCGATTTGGGTCATTCGCGGTCGTTGTTGGCCTCGTTGTAATATTTAGGAGTGACAAAGATAAGTGAGGCCGAATTTGGACGGATCTGTGAAGGTATCCGAACGGACCGTGAAGCTATAGTTAAGCATAATCCGATGGGAACCGAGCGGGAGATCCTGCTTTGGATGTTGCTGGGAGTATTGGTGAGTTTCTTGAATCTCACCGAGATGGAAACGCCTTGTTTCACCAGCATACCCGACGAAAAAACCTATCGCGACGCGGTCATTTTCGTTTTGAAAGGAAGAATGGAAACGATATTTGACCCGAATGAGTATATAAACCGAGCGATCTCGATCGAATCATGAGCATATCAACCAAGCTTTTCGTTCAAACTGCTTTTCAGCAAAACACGAGGATCGTGTCCTGTACCGAGACCGGGAAAGCAATTTGTATCGACCCGGGTGAGCCGTCGAAGGAGACGGCCGATTATATCGCCGACAATGGTCTGGAGCTAGTGGCGATACTAGCAACACATGGGCACCTCGATCACATCGGCGGAACGGCGTTCATGCACGAGCGATTTCCTCACGCCGAGATCTTGGTTCACAAAGATGAGGAGCCACTTTACTTCTCGCTGCCTCAGCAACCGCTTTTTATGGGTATAGAGCCGCAGCAACTTGCGGCTATGGGGATGAATTACGAAGACCCGCCGACACCAACTCGAAACGTGGTTCATGGTGAAAAGCTTGAAGTTGGAAATTTGAATTTCGAGATCCGCCATTGCCCCGGCCACACGCCCGGGCACGTTGTACTGATCGAACACAACGCACGAATCGTTTTTACAGGCGATTGCTTGTTCCACGGCACTATCGGCCGCACTGACCTTCCGGGCGGTGATCACTCTCAGCTTATCGATTCGATCCGCAAAAACGTATTTTCACTCGGCGACGATTTCGTGGTTGCGTGCGGACACGGACCGGACACTACGGTCGGTTTTGAGCGTTCTAATAACCCGTTTTTGAACGGATCGTATTGAACATTTGCTATACTTCGGAAGTTTTAAGATCACAATTTACGGAGAAAGAAAAATGCGCAGGTCCCTTGTACTGTTTCTAATTACGGCATGTGCCGTTTCTGCCTTGGGCCATGGCGATGATAGCCATTTTCCGAATCAACAGGACGTTCAATTCAAGACTTCGCTGATCAGCGGCAATGTTTATATGCTGCAGGGCCGCGGCGGAAATATCGGCGCGATCGTTGGCCAGGACGGTATTCTGATAATCGATGACGACTATAGAGAGATGAGCCAAAAGCTTGCGGCGGCGTTGAAAGAATTGGGGCAGGAGCGGCCTAGATTTATTGTGAACACGCACTGGCATGGCGACCATACACAGGGGAACGAAGTTTTTGGAAAGGATTCGACGATCATCGCGCATTTCAACGTACGAAAGCGCATGTCGCAATCGAACATTTTATTCGGCAATACCGTTCCGGCATCGCCGGTCCAGGCTTGGCCGGTGATCACATACGAGGAAAGCCTTTCGATCCACTTTGACGGCGAGGACATTAAAGCTGTTCATTATCCCAGCGGCCACACGGACGGCGATACCGTGGTTTTCTTTCCAAAGGCGAACGTCGTTCATCTTGGGGACGATTTTTTCGTCGGCCGATTCCCTTTTGTCGATCTTGAAAGCGGCGGGAGCGTGCAGGGTTTGATCAACAATATTACATCGTTGATCGCAAAGATCCCGGCCGATGCGAAGTTGATTCCCGGCCACGGCGCCATATCTACTACCGACGACCTTAAGGCCTACCATCAAATGCTTGTCGAAACTTCAAAGATCGTTGTAGACGGAATGAAAAAGAAAAAGACGCTGGATGAATTGAAAAAAGCCGGGTTTCCGGAAAAGTATAAGGAAGCCGGCTCGGGTTTTATAAAGACCGAACAGTGGGTAGAAACGATCTATAAAAGTTATTCAAAAAAATGACTATTAGCGGGTCGATATTACGCTAAACGACTCGAAGAAGATCGATGCTTTGCTTTCGGATCCCGGACCGCGGTCGGCCTTTGGAATTATCATTTGAAGCAGGTAAATGCGCGACTCGGTAATAACGAATCGACCCTGGAGTAAAATATTCAATCCCTTGGGCGCTGCCTCGATATTAAAGTTTCTCAACGAGATTCCGTTTGATCTGCGTTCATCGTCGAAAAGCAGGCTGCCGTCTAGGCGCTTCACGATACCCTCGACGGCTTTTTTTAAAGAGAAACGTTTATCGATCGGCTTATCGTAATAACCGACAACGAATCTT
Source organism: Pyrinomonadaceae bacterium (assembly GCA_045807885.1). Lineage (GTDB taxonomy): Bacteria > Acidobacteriota > Blastocatellia > Pyrinomonadales > Pyrinomonadaceae > OLB17. Next base: position 4,493 of record JBJMGN010000399.1, read on the forward strand.
GTCGCGCCTTCATTGACGGCCGCAAGGAACTGTTCCTGTGGATCGCCATCTGGGTCATTGACCGTTTGTTTTGATAGCGTCGGTTCGGCAGGCAATCGAACCTTGTATCGACCCTTTTCAGTTTCGTAACTCACCCAGCCATCAGAGGTGGCCTGGCATGAAACAATTACGGCGAGAACGTTCACAATTAACAAAAGTGAAACGATTCTCGCCATTTGAGTTATTTCGAATATCGAACTCTAAGCAACGGTAATATTGGTCGAAAGATAGACGTCCTGAATCGCATTCAAGAGTTCGATGCCCTCGTTCATCGGCCGCTGAAAGGCCTTTCGGCCGGAAATCAGGCCCGTGCCGCCACCACGTTTATTTATCACCGCCGTCCGAACGGCGTCGGCGAGGTCGCTGGAACCTTTCGATTCGCCGCCAGAGTTGATCAACCCAGCACGGCCCATATAGCAATTGGCAACTTGATAACGTACGAGGTCGATCGGATTGTTCGTCGTAAGCTCGGTATAGATCTTTTCGTTCGTTTTGCCGTAGCTGCTTTCGATGTTCAACGCTTTATAGCCGCCGTTCCTCTCGGGTAATTTTTGTTTGATTATGTCGGCCTGGATCGTAACGCCAAGATGGTTCGCCTGGCCGGTGAGATCGGCCGCCGTATGCATATCACCCTCGGCTGTCTTAAATTTCGGATTTCGAAGGTAGCACCAGAGAATCGTTGCCATTCCGAGCTCATGGGCGTATGCAAATGCTTCGGAAACTTCAGTGATCTGACGCGTTGACTCGTCAGAGCCAAAATATATAGTGGCCCCCACCGCAACCGCACCCATATTTCGACATTGGTCGATCGTGCCGAACATCACCTGGTCGAAGCGGTTCGGATATGTAAGCAGCTCGTTATGGTTAATTTTTACGATAAAGGGAATCTTGTGCGCATATTTACGGGCGACCGAACCAAGCACACCGTACGTAGAAGCGACGGCGTTGCAGCCGCCCTCGATCGCAAGCTTGACGATATTTTCAGGATCGAAATATTGTGGATTCGGAGCAAACGAGGCTCCGGCTGCATGTTCGATGCCCTGATCCACGGGCAATATAGATACATAACCCGTTCCCGCAAGGCGGCCGCTATCAAAGATCGACTGCATCGAACGCAGAACGCCCGGATTTCTATCGCTTTGTGAAACAACCCGATCGACAAAATCGCCGCCCGGCAAATAAATATCTTCCTTTCTTATCGTCGTACATTCATGGTTCAGAAGGGTTTCGGCGTCGGAACCTAACAGGTCCTGGATCTTTGTAGTTTGGGCAGCAACTGTCATTATTCGTCTCCTAAAAAAGGCCTAAAAATACAAATTTTCGGGTTATTGAATTATAGCATAACTAAATTTACGAGGTCGAACCAGGCAGTAGCCTGTCGCTCGTAACTCCTGTAGCTACAAAAGTTACCGCGTCTCTTTTTGACCGACAAAATAGAGAAAAAAGGCAACTTGTTTCACAGCTGCAACATCAAAAGTATCAATAATGAGGAGAGCAAAAATGCAACAGTTTTTAGAACAAAATACGAACGAAGTTTCCGGTAAAACCAAGAAGGAAACGATAATCGCGATGTTCAAGGCAGGGGTCGATGAGATAGAAATGATCGCTTCGGTCGCCGGCGCAAAGCCGAGCTATGTGGCTTCGGTATTGCAGGCGGAAGGCTTGATCGATCGGTATTTCGATCTTTACACATCGACAAATATGCCGATGAATATCTATTCGAAACATTTTCAGGGCCGCTTAGGCTTCAAAGATATCGAGACTGCGGAACGCGGTGTACGTGTATTAGACGCAGCTTACCGGCACTTTGAATATCAGCAAGACAGGGCGGGACAGCACCATACGCTCGAAATGGCTTTGGTGATGCTCGATCGTGCTCGCTGGACAGGAAAACTTGCCGAGGCGGAGATCTACCGGCAGTGGTTGATGAAACGACTGAGCACACCGCTTATCGAATCGCCAAAGCCGGAGGCTCTTTCAGGTAATGAACAGCAAGTTCAAACGGAAGAACCGCAGCTCAAGCTCGCCGCATAAGACAATGTTGCGTATTTGCAACATTGTCTTATCTTCGCTATACTCAATTTCTAAATCGATCACTGAGGTTTTATTAATGGCTTTGGAATTATTGGAAAGTCCGCTGCGTGTTGACGGACTCGAGATCGGTGCCGCGACGGAAGAGGACATCCAGACGGAGCCAAGCCTCCGGCCGCGCAATTTTAACGAGTACATCGGCCAGCAGAAGGTGGTAAATAATCTGCGCATCTTTCTGAAGGCCGCTCTTCGCCGCGCCGAGGCAATGGACCATATCCTTTTGCTCGGCCCGCCCGGACTGGGCAAAACCAGCCTTGCCGGAATCATCGCGAACGAGCTTGGCGCAAATATCAAAACACTCCACGCTCCTGCGATAGAGAAGGGCGGAGATCTGGCGTCGATCCTTACGAATCTCGAAGAAGGTGATGTTCTTTTCATCGACGAGATGCATAGGTTGCGTCCCGCGATCGAGGAGATCCTTTATCCGGCGATGGAGGATTATACGCTGGAGATCATCATCGGGCAGGGGCCGACGGCGAGGACGGTGAAGATTGATCTGCCGAAATTTACATTGATCGGGGCGACCACTCGCGCGGGAATGATCTCAGCGCCTCTTCGCGGCCGTTTCGGTATTGTGGGCAATTTGGATTACTACTCGCACGCCGATTTACAGGTGATCATTAATCGCTCCGCCGATATTCTAAAGGTCGAAGTCGAACCGGAAGGAGCGATCGAGCTTGCGCGCCGTTCACGGGGAACGCCGCGTATTGCGAATCGCCTTTTGCGACGCGTTCGCGATTATTCCGAGATCGTGGGGGACGGTCGCGTGACGGTGGATATCACGAGAGAGGCGTTGGACTCGATGGACGTGGACGGCTACGGCCTTGAAGAGGTCGACCGCCGTCTGCTGCTGACGATCATCGAAAGATTCGGCGGCGGCCCGGTCGGACTAGGTACCATCGCCGCTTCGATCAGCGAGGACCGCGAATCAGTCGAGGAAATGATCGAACCATATTTGCTCCAGATCGGCTTCCTCAATCGCACACAGCGTGGGCGCATCGCAACCGCAGCGGCCTATCGGCATTTCGGTTTTAAACCCCCAATGATGCTGGAGCTGCTATCCAAAGCAAGCTAACTAAAACACAGAATTCGGGTTACGGCGGCGTATTAAAGACGCCGTTTTTTTTCGTTTTTGAATTGTTAATGTTTTTGAAAAACG
>JBJMGN010000400.1:0-3393 GCA_045807885.1 Pyrinomonadaceae bacterium
CCAATCCATGATGTCGGCCTTCGCAGTGCAGACGCCGATCGGCATTCCGGAACCGATCCCTTTCGCCATACAGACGATGTCGGCTTTCACGCCTTCATGATGATCAAGAGCAAACATTTTGCCGGTGCGGCCCATGCCGGACTGAACCTCGTCGACGATCAGCATGATGCCGTGCTCGTCGCAGATGCGGCGTAGCTCTTTCACGAAAGCTTTCGGTGCGGGAATGTAGCCGCCTTCGCCCTGTACGACCTCGAGCACGATGCCCGCGACTTCATCCGGCGGTGTCGTCGTTTTGAAGATGCGATTTTCGATCCAGTTGATGACATCCTTCGAAACTTTTTCTTCGGTCGTCGGCATGTCGTCGGCGAAATGGCGAAACTTGTTCGGATAGGGAATGTGAACGACGTCGAGAGCCTGACGCATAAAGCCGAGCCGCTGTGCCGCCTTTGACGAAGTGAGTGAAAGTGCACCCAGGGTGCGCCCGTGGAACGAGCTGTAAAAGGCGATGAACTTTTGCCGACGCGTATGATACATCGCGAGCTTGAGCGCGGTCTCGATCGCTTCGGCGCCTGAGTTGGCAAAATGCGATTTCACGGGTCCGTCGATCGGCACGATCTCCTGCAGCTTTTTGCCGAGCTCCGGCATGTGGCGATAGTAAAAATCGGTGCCGCACAGGTGGATCAATTCGCTTGCCTGTTTTTGTATCGCGGCGACGACCTCCGGGTGGCAATGGCCGGTGGAACACACGGCGACGCCGGCGTTGCAGTCGAGAAAGACGTTGCCGTCGGGGTCGGTTATCCAAACGCCGCTGGCGTGGTCAGCCACCAATTTGTAATCGGGCCGCGGATAGCTCGGCGTGACGTATTGAGCGTCTGCGTTGATGATCTCGAGGGACTTCGGCCCCGGCAGAGCTGTTTTGATAACGGGCTTCTGCAATTCTGTTGTCGGTGTCATTGGTTTTCTCCTTTTTTCGAGCGCCGGAAATGTAGATCGGCGGTTGAGGTGCTAGTTACGCCCTTGCTTACGCGCGGGCTTCTGCATTGAGGAGAAAGGAGATTAGTCGCCGCCGAAGAGGTTGGCGCGTTTGTCTGCAGGGCGGAGTTTTGCTATGCAGCGGGGGGTCATTATTACTAGCGATAATACAGCAAAAGCGCTACTGTATTCAAAAAATTCGCTTAAGGATGATTTTAGTCCCGGTAGATCGCAATAAACAAACACAATGACGTCTTGAAAGAAGCACCATTTTTCGCGGAGACCATATGAAAAGTAGTTTGTCGGGCCTGATATTCGCCATTGTTGTTTCGGCTTTCTTCGTTTTCCCGGGCGCCGCGAACGGACAGATCGCACCGGGCGGGCGCGTCGATCCGGCGAATGTGCAATACGCTTTCGATGCGCCGAAAGGCTGGAAACGGACCGAGGCCGAGGGCGGGTACAACCTGATAAGCCCTGCCGAAAGCGTTATCGTCATGGTGCGTCCACACACCAAAAACAATCTCGCCGACGCGATCCGTGCTACCCAGATCGACTCAACTTTCAAAGTAGTGGGTGAGCCCCAGAAAACGAAAAGCGGCGCGACGACATTTCGCGTAACGAAGCAGACCGGAAACGCGACGGGTGTGGTGGATGTTTTCGTGCTGATGGCGCCGGGCGATGTCGGCGGCGTGCTGGTAATGGCGCTGAGCAATCCTGCGAATGCGGAAGCGGCGTTCAATACCGGGCTGGCGATCTCGGAAAGCGTGACGTTTACCGGCGCCCAGCGTTCCACTCAGCAACAGTCCACCACGGCGCCCGCTTCCTCGGGATCGGAATGGGAATCGAAACTTGCGGGTAAACATCTTCTATATATGTATTCGGGCAATGGTTATTTCGAAGAGAAGCATATTTACCTGTGTACCGATGGCGCGTTTGTGCAGACTACGGGATCGGGCGGTTACACCCCCGGAAATTCCGACGGCGGCAGCTTCGGTGCGAAGGGCGGACGACGCGGGCGATGGGGGCTTTCGGGTTCGCAGCTTGTCCTTCAATTTCAAGACGGAGCGGTCGGACGGTTTAACATTACGAGGCGGCAGGCCGGAAATGAGGTCGGGCTCAACGGTAATCGTTATTTCATCAGCGGAAACGCCGGCTGCTGAATTCACCGCTAACAATGGAGGGGAACTTGTATGGCATTTTTGTATGATGTATCGCTTGATACTGCGGGGACGCTTCCGGGCGTCGCGGCCGATATGGATGAGCTGCACAAGAACCTCACCGCGATACTGATCAAGATCTCCGGCCATCCGTTCGTGACCTCGGACGGCAGCCTTTTCTCGAAGGTGCCGCCCGCATTGGTCAACTGCCACAGCGGCCTTAAATCCAACTACAAAAAGATCTGGGACGACACGGTCATTTACTATGAACCGGAGGCTTACGGAGCATCGTCGAACCGTAAGGACCTGTTCGTATTCTTTGGAGAATTTTTCCTGAAGCCGCAGCCGCGCCTCGTGCTCGAAAAAGTGCTCTGGCACGAATTTCTACATCTCGTCGTCAACCTCACGAAGGAAATGCATCACGGAAAGATCTACGACATCATCAAGCATTGCCTGAAACTTCCGGGCGACCCGAACCCGCTTGGGACGGTCGGATTGGAGTGCTGATCAGGAGCAAAAAATCCGGGCTTTACGTTCCCGGACTTTTTCAATATTCATTTTAATAGTTACCTGCGAACGTCGATGTCGCCGGACTCGATCGGTTCCATGGGGAAATCGCCTGGCTGGTTTCCCATGCACAGCTGAGGGTCGCCGGTCGTATTTGGATCATCATCAAAAAAGAAAACCTGGCTGATCTTTCGTGAACCGGATGCAAGATCGTCCTGAACAGAGAAATACGCGGCGTCAACGAGATTTGGATCGGAAGTGCGTTTTGTGGTCCCGCCGAAGAAAACCAAGTCCCCGATCACATTCATGCAAGAGATATCCATCTCGAGTTGGAACGGTTCGGTGAGGTCCGCACCTTCGAATTCTGGATTCACGAGTAAGGCATTGCCCGAAACAGCTCCGTTCTGGTCGACAAAGACGTCGAATGAGAATTCACGCTTAAGAGAGCGGCCATTTTTGATAACGTTTCCTGCCAAAGACCCTTTTCCCTTTGCAGAGAACTTGTGCGGCCCGGCTGCATACGGGACAGCGGCGATCGTCGCGATCGTTAGAACCACCAGATAAGAATTTTTGAAGATCTTCATGACAGGCCTCCTGGTAAAAAGAAATCGTTCCACCTCTGAGCGGGTCGAGGAACTGTGCTTGGAGGATTAACTGTGATTGTACAGCAAAATGTGACTGGATCGCTGGGAAACTTCGCCTGGTCCCGCATCTACAAAATATCTTCGCTACGTTACCTTTTGCCTCCAGGTTAGTG
>JBJMGN010000401.1:0-3201 GCA_045807885.1 Pyrinomonadaceae bacterium
GGAGGAATGCGAGCGTCGTTTGGGCGGCGTGGATATTCTGGTAAACAACGCAGGAATGGGAATTTTCGGGAAAACTGTCGAGGAACTTTCCGGTGACGAATTCAGACAAACCCTTGAGACCAATCTTAATGCGGTTTTCTACGCTTCCCACTTCGCAATACCGTTGATGAAAAAACGCGGCGGCGGTTACATATTCAACATTTCCTCCCTAGCCGGGCAAAATCCGCATCCGAAAATGGCAGCATACAATGCTTCAAAATTCGGGCTGAACGGATTTACCGAAGCGATGATGCAGGAAGTTCGGCAAGATAATATTAAGGTCAGCTACATTTGCCCAGGCAGCGTGAATACCGCGTTTGGAGGAGATTCGCCGAACGAAGCCAAAGCCTGGCAACTTCAGCCCGACGACATCGCACGGGTTATCATCGATCTGCTCGAAATGCCTGAACGAGCTTTGCCCAGCAAGGTCGAGATTCGTCCAAGCAAACCACCGGCCCGTTAGTTGGCGCTATTCGTTTCGAAAGGAGTTTCCGCGACGTCAGCGTCATTCCCACCGGCAAGATAAAATTCGACAGCCTTCATAAGTGTTTCCGGGCCGAAAGGCTTTGTTATAAAACCATTCGATCCGGCGGCGTCGGCTCGTGACCTGTCGAAAGAACCATCTTTACCGGAGATCATTACGACGGGCGTGTTCGAGGTCGCGACCCAGCCGCGGATCTGTCGACAAACCTGGTAACCGTCCATCTCTGGCATCACGATATCGAGCAATACAAGGTCCGGCGTTAGATCTTTGATCCTTTCCAGTGCTTCCGCTCCGCCGGTTGAACAAAAAACCTCATAACCCGATTTCTCGAGCTTGCCGGCTATCAATTTCCGCACTGTGGCACTGTCGTCCACAACAAGGATCGTTTTTCCTTTTACCAGCGCAGCGTGAGCCTCGTCCTTTCGTCGAATTTCGTCGAGCCGATGTTCGAGTGCGTCGACTTGACCATTCAAAATTTCATTTTCCGGATAAAGGTCTGCAGCTTCATGAAGATAATTGAAGCCGTATTGCAGATTCTTCAAATTGAGATGGCCGATACCGAGTGTAGTTAACTCAGACTCATCGAAGGCCCTGGAGCTCTTCTCCGTTTCCATCCGCTCGACGGCCTTTCGGATGACGTATTTATCGGCATGACTGTTAGCCAGGAGTTCATCAATGTCAGATAGTGAAAGCACAGCAAGACAAGAGCTGCATTTCAAAGTGGTCAAATCATTGTTAAAACTGCAAAAGGGACAGGGCGTTTGATCGCGTACGGAGTCGACAGACCGTTTTTCGACAGTGGTTTCGAAACCGGTTCTTTCCGGCGAAAGTTCCGTTAATTCCGACGGAAGTTCGAAAGGCATCGGTATTGCGCCGACCGCAGTGATCTCGCTAACATTTTCCTGTTCGGCGAAAGCTTCCGTACTAAATGCTTCGGTTTCCCGGTTCCAATCTTCATGTGCTTCGTAGCAATTGTTCCATTCCGGAACATCGAAATCTTTCGACTCGGCGCTGGCGACCACGAATGTCGGGGTGACATCTTCTTCCACGATCTCTTCGAATATCAACTCTTCATTCGGCTCGGCGATCGGCTGGGAAAACTCCGGCTCGTCGCTGGGGAACTCCACTTCCACTTTGTCGTCTGTAGATTGGGCGACTGTAGAAACCATCGCCGACCCGGCCTCACTCAGTTTTTCTTGTGAGGTGGTTGCTGCTTCCGCATCCGCAAACATCGCATTAAGCGAATCGAATGAAAGCTTTGCGGCATTATGCGTGGGATCGATCTTGAGTACCAGTTTTAACGCCGCCAGTTTGTCGGCCGGCCGAGTGACAAGATGTGAACGGAGCATCCACGCATCAAGATTTGAGGGGAAGCGTTCGCTGAAATTTTCGAGCAAGGCCAAAGCTCCAAAGGCATCGCCATCAAATGCAGCTTTCTTGATCTCGGCAAACTCCGAACTCTCTTCCTCTGCACGGATGGAACTCAGAGCGTTCGTTGCCTCCTTGTTTTCGGGTTCGATGGCAAGAACACGTTCAAAATTAGCGATGCGATCTTCCTTGTTCTGGCTCAGCTCCGCTAACGATAGCCAGGCAGCTGTATTTTTCGGATCGTACTCAAGAGCCTTACGGAAGCAGTCTTCGGCGTACATCGGCTGATCGGCTTCGGCCGCATCGGTGCCTCGCTGAAGAAACGTCTTCGCGAGCAGAGTGCGTGTGGCGGCCATCCATTGGATCGCCCGGTCGTTTGCCGGGTTTATCGCCAAAACGTTTTCTAGGAAAGCGACCAGCTCTTCGGGATACTCGCTGATCGAAGCGAGCCATAGCCACGCATTTTCGTTCCGATCATCCAGTTCTGTCGCACGGAGCAGGGCGATGCGGGCATTTACCCTGTCACCGGACTGTGCTGAACGAATGCCCATATTCAATGCTTCCTTACTGGCATCCGAGTTGGAATTCGCCTCAAACAGATTTGTGCCTGATGCTGGAATGATTGACGGTGAAATATCGACTTCTAAACGCATAGAATGTTAATGGTTCCAGGTTATGGGGACCGGGAAAAAAGGTGGGTTGTTTGAAAATTAGGCGATCTCCGCCCACTACCAACGAGACATTTAAGCAATAAGGGTGCCACTTTGCTTTAGCGCTGGAATCAAAGCGATACGCACCGCTATTATTGAAATATAAGAGCTTAATTCGCGCCCTCCGTTATTTTGGAAGTGGCGAGAATTAGAATTAGGCGAAGCTAGCGTGACATATTTTGCCAGTCGTATGACACTTTGTCGTAGATTTCGCGTGACTTTTCCAAATGAACGAACGGACAAATTATGACGTGGTAATTATCGGCGGCGGCCCGGCCGGCATCGCCGCTGCGATCTGGTGTTCGGATCTGGGTTTGACGAATACGATCCTTGAGCAGAAAGTCGAACTTGGTGGACAGCTTTTGAGAATCTTTGCACCGATAAGGAACTATCCTGGATTGGTTACAGAAAACGGCTCGGAAATGCGGGACCGTTTTCACGGATCGATCAGCGAAACAAACTGTGTGGTTCGGCTGGAAGCGAAACTGCGAAACATTGATCTGAAATCCAAAACAGTCGAGCTCGCTGACGGCGGTGTCGTCCAAGGTAGAGCCGTCATTATAGCAACGGGTGCCCGCCGGCGAACGCTAGACGTCGCAG
>JBJMGN010000402.1:0-2867 GCA_045807885.1 Pyrinomonadaceae bacterium
CAGCTTCCGGAGATCGAAATGCAAGGTGAGGTTCGGGATGTTCCGCCCGATACCGGAAACACCGACAAAACGACGAAAGGCCATCTAAGCAAAATTACAAGTTGGCAATGGAGGCTTCATATCAAAAAGCAACTCAACGAGTCTATTATGGAGGCAAGAATGCATCGGCAATAATTTTGCTGGTCATCAAACGATAACTATGCCCACACACGCGATTTGGATCGGACGGCTTTTGGTGGCCGTCGGCATCATCGGATATGGCTATGGGATGTTTAATGGGAACGCTAGCCTGACAGCGTTGATCCCTGCGGCGTTTGGCGTTGTGTTGATGCTGCTTGGCCACATCTCATACGCGAAGGAATCACTGAGAAAGCATTTGATGCATCTCGCCGTACTGTTTGCGTTAGTGGGATTTGTGCTGCCGGCGGGAAGGTTGATCTCAAAGGCGGGCGAACTTACATTTTCAGCCGCGGTCGTATCACAGATTGTGATGGCATTGATCTGTCTCGCGTTTGTGATACTTGCGGTTCGTTCTTTTATCGCAGCAAGAAGGGCCGCCTAGCGGCCATTCGAGCTTGTTGTATTAAGAATTATTTTTACCTCGAGCCCGTCGTCGACGTTTACCGCCGTAATCGTTCCGCCGTGGACGGCCACGGCTCGCTGTGCGATCGCCAACCCCAGCCCAGTCCCCCCTGTTTTTCTCTCGCGTGCTTCTCCTACCCGATAAAAAGGCCTGAATAGATTTTCAAGTTCGGATTGCGGTACACCGCCACCGTGGTCCTGGACCGTTACTGTTGCGTGTCCATTGTTGGTTGTCAACGAGAGATTGACTTTCGTTGCATCCGCCGTGTAACGGATCGCATTCCTGACCACGTTATCGATAGCGCTTCGCAAAAGGTTTTCATTACCTTTCACATTGCATTCATTGATTATATCGGCTCGAACTTCCTTGCCTTTGCCGCTTGCTTCGAACTCTGCGTCAGCTGCGATGTCTCGCACAAGCTCGGCAAGATCGAGCTTTGTTTTAGAAAAATCCTCACCGCCGGTTTCGAGCCGCGAAAGGGTCAAAATGCGCGAGATCATTTCGTTCAGCCGATTCGACTCATTTTCGATACGATCAAGAAGAGGCAAGGCTTCGGGCGAGGCCTTTTTCCTCGCGAGTTCCAACGCGACGTTCATACGCGCAAGCGGCGAGCGCAATTCGTGCGAGATATCGCGGGTCAGTATCTGCTGCGAATCGATCAGCGATTCTATCCGCGCAGCCATGTTGTCGAAATCCTTTGCAAGATCAGCGAACTCGTCACGACGGCGGCCGACGCGGCTTGCAACTCGAGCGGCCAGATCGCCGCCCGCGAGCCGGCGCGTCGCTTCGCTAAGTTTTCCCAGCGGAGCGGTTAGATATTTTGCCAGAACGAAGCAAACAAGGATCGCCGTCAGTAACAGCCCGCCGAGACGCATATAACCCAGCCAAGAGTCGAAAAAGAAAGACGGAGTTCGCGGCGGCTCCCAACGGATGGCGAGCGCAGCGTTTCGGCCATCGGCGAATGTCAGCGGCGTAGCGCCCAACGCCGGGTCGGTGCCATTTACTTCGATATCGGTATCACCGGATTGGCGGGCAACGCTGACGACATTCTCAAAATCGCTCACGAAGTTCTGATCGCCGTAAAGCAACTTTCCATCACTCTGAAGCACAAGAACATCTCGGATCGTGCCGTTCTCGTTTAGCCGTGCAAGGAAGATCCGCAAAGCATCATCGCCGCCTGCAGCTTGGATCTGCGCCGCAGTCGCACTGTAAAAGGCCATCTGGTTTCGCGCCGAACGTTGCCATCGGCTAAACGCCGGCTCGGTTTGAAACGTCCTCGTGACGAATACCATCACGCCGAACATCATCGCAACGGCGACCAGATACCACAGAAAGATCTTTACGAAAAGCTTCATACGACGGTGTAAATGTAGCCGGCCGACCTGATCGTTTTTATGCGCTCAGTGCCATCGGACCGCATGCCTAATTTTTTACGAAGATTGCTGATGTGCATATCGAGACTGCGGTCGTAGGGCGAGAGTTTTCGCTCTAAAACCTTTTCGCTTAGATCTTCTTTTCTAACGGTTTTACCTGCTTCGCACAAAAGTGCGGCGAGGAGATCGAATTCCAATGACGTCAACGCAACTGGAGCGCCGCCAACGGTGACGGTACGTGCCGCCGAGATCAATTCGACATCATCAACTTGGATGCGTTCCGGAAGACCTTCGTGTACAGACCCGTCGACGCGACGCAATATCGCTCGCAAACGTGCGACCAGCTCACGTGGATTGAACGGTTTCGGTAAATAATCGTCCGCGCCGCTCTCAAGCCCCACGATACGTTCATTATCATCGCCGCGCGCCGTCAACATCAGCACCGGCAAGCTGGAAGTTTCGCGCAGATTGCGCAAAACCTCGAAGCCATTCATTCCCGGAAGCATTACGTCGAGAACTGCGAGATCATAATTGCCGTTCTTAGCTTTATCTAAACCCTCGTCGCCCGTATGAACCGCAACGGTCTCGAAACCTTCGGCGCCGAGGTACTCAGAAACCAGCTCTGTAAGCTCTTCGTCGTCATCAATGATCAAAATTCGGTTCATCCCTTTTGACGCATTATAGACGTAATTGGACAGCTATATCGTTGGTTTTACAATTCTTTACAGTCGGAGAAGTAATTGTGATGCTAATGACAGAGCAAAACACAAAAAGTCCGATGCGCCGCGAGGCACACCGGACAATCGAGTGTAAACAAATTCTAGAAACTGAATTTGATTCCTAACTGCATCGTTCTTGGATCGCGAACCGTGCTAATAGCCCCAAACCCGACCATCGTATTATTCAGGCCG
>JBJMGN010000403.1:0-9425 GCA_045807885.1 Pyrinomonadaceae bacterium
CCGGCATTCTCGACCGTTGCCGAATCGAATGTTTATCGCAGTTGGGGCATGGACATCATCGGGATGACCAACCTGCAGGAAGCAAAACTCGCACGCGAGGCCGAGATCGCCTATGCCACGCTCGCGCTCGTCACCGATTACGATTGCTGGCACGAGGCCCACGACGCTGTCACGATTGACATGGTCGTCGAATACCTGAATAAGAACGTCCGCAACGCACAGTTGATATTAAAGGACGCAGTTAAACGCGTCGCCGCAAAAGAAACGCCCAACCAGTATCGTGAGGCGATCAAGAACGCGATCTTCACAGCCCCAGATCACTGGCCGGCCGAGACGACCAAGAAACTTGAAGCGATCATTGGGAAATATAAGTAAATTACACATTTACGCTTCAAATGTGCTCAACGCCGAAGGCGTAACGATTACAACTTTTCGAACGCCTCAATCATCTTTGTTTAGTAATGAAATTTCGCCTTTCAGCTATTTTATTGACCCTCGCGTTTTGTGTTCCTGCATTCGCGCAACGCAACGTAACTCCTGCGATCGACCGCGATCCGGTGCTTGAAAAGGACGCGAAGCACAATCTTGACGTCGCCTGGCAGGCGTTTACGCCGTTAAAGCGTGCCTATAAACAGGTGATCTTCCGGTTCGAGGAAACCTACGCCGCTTATCCCGATTTCTCGAAGATGGACGAGTTTCTGTATCTCGCCGGAATGTCGAGCTACTATCTTTCCAAAAATGAAGGCAAGCAGAAGGTCGACCTGAGACTGGAAAAGGAAAAAGATAAGTTCGCACCGCAAAAGCTTCGCGAAGACGCCGAAGCTTATCTCGCCAAAATGCTGGAGTTAAATCCACAGAGCCGTTTCAAGGACGATGCCGAAAAGACAATAGCGGAAATCAAAGCACAGAAACACGACCAGTAGGAAGCGTGCCGGTTCGTTCGGGCGCTTCGGAGCTCCGGGGCAGATTAGCTAGCGTGTTCTCTTTCTGGTTATGAATCTCAACCAGGTCACTATATATACAGATAAGCCGCTCGAAACCGTCGAGTTTTTCCAAAAACTCCGCCTTATTCTTATCGTTGATTCCCTGCCCCGTTATGCTCGGCTTGAATGTCCAGACGGGGAAGCGACGTTGTCGGTTCAGACCGCCGACAGCATCACGTCGATGAATAACATCGTTCTGTATTTCGAATGCGAACGCCTCGATGAAGAGGTTAGTCGACTCAAATCGCTTGGCCTTGTTTTCGAAGAAGATCCGACCGACCGCGCTTGGCTGTGGCGTCAAGCTTATCTAAACGACCCAAACGGCAACCGCATTTGCCTGTTTCGTGCAGGGGCAAATCGCAAAAACCCTCCCTGGCGTGTAAAATAGCAGTGTTCAGTGGCCGGAGGTCAGTCGTCAGGTAAGGTGTTTGCTGGCAACCGACCACTGTCCACTGACCACTCTTTTTATGTCACTAACAGTTGTTGGTTCTGTTGCGTTTGATGCACTTGAAACGCCCTTCGGCAAACGCGATAAGGTACTTGGCGGTGCGGCGACGCACTTTGGATTATCGGCAAGCTTTTTTACCGAGGTAAACGCGGTCGGCGTGGTTGGCGGCGATTTTGGAGAAACCGAATGGGATGTTTTTCGTCGCCATCATATCGACACGAACGATATCGAGGTGGTTCCCGACGGCAAGACGTTCTTTTGGAGTGGCCGTTATGACTACGATATGAACACGGCACACACGCTCGTGACCGACCTGAACGTTTTTGAAACCTTTGATCCAAAACTTTCTGAGAACTCGCGAAATGCGGAGTTTGTGTTTCTCGCAAATATCCAACCAACGCTTCAGCTTGGGGTCCGGAAACAGTGTGCAAACGCAAAGTTCGTCGCAATGGATACGATGAATTATTGGATCGCTTCCGTAAAGGATGAACTGCTCGCGACCATTAGATCGGTCGATTGCATAATCATCAACGACGCCGAAGCCAGGCAATTAACCGATGAACCGAGCATCTATAAGGCGGCACGAAACATTCTGGACTTCGGCTTAAAGGCCGTCGTGATCAAGCGGGGCGAGTACGGAGCGACTCTGTTCACGAAAGAGGGCTATTTTGCCACTCCGGCTTATCCCTTGGAAAGCGTTTTTGATCCAACCGGCGCCGGCGACACATTTGCCGGCGGTTTCATGGGTTACCTCGCTTCACAAAAGGAGATCTCGGACGAAACCCTTCGACGAGCAATGGTGTACGGTTCGGTGATGGCATCGTTTAACGTCGAAAGATTTGGCACAGAGCGGGTCGATGCCCTTGACTACCCTGAGATCAACGAGCGCTTCAGCGCATTCAAACGAATGACGCATTTTGACGATATTCCATTCGAGCGGTCTGCGACAGCTTGAAGTTTTGATGGCAAAGCAGTTGGACAATTCATTGGTACAGTTTTCCCGGCGGTCGTCCACCACGCCGCAGCTGTTTTTGAGCGCGGTCATTCTGATCTGTTTGCTGGGCGGGCTCGTTTATTCGATCTCGATCCAGCAGTGGCCAGGCGCAGCAGTTTTCGCGGTTGGGGCGTTAGGCACGGTCGCTTACGCGTGGTTTTCGATCGACCAGTACCGACGGCTTGTTGCCACTCTCGACCAGAGTCGTGTTGATTGGGAAGCGGCATTACCGGAGGTGCAGCGACAGAACCTGAAGCTCGAGGTGCTTGAGCTTACAAAGGTCTTAGATGTCGAAACAGAACAGGTTGGCGACCTGCAATCCGCGTACATTGTCGCAGAAGACCTTGCCCTGCGGCAGATCCAACAAGAAGAGAACGTGCCTCTGCTTCGTCATGTTGGTGTCGGCGGTGTGCCGTTCGATGCGGTTTTTGTGAAGGACGGCATTTTGAATTGCTGTGAGGTCTCGTTTTTGGTCGCGCCAGACCTGCGTCAGGATAAGATCGACGCAATGATGCGAAAGGTAAAACGCGTAATGGACAGCCTCGAAGAGCGAAAGGTCACACTTATTGTTCGGATGATGCTGATCTTGATCACACAGCTTTCGAAAGAAGACGATGAGCGGCTGCGATCGGTTCTTAACACTCGAAGGTTTTCAGCGACACCGGTCGACATTGATATTCGTCTGCTTGATTTCGAGGCGCTGCAGCGGATTTACGTTACGGATTAAAAGTGAAAAGGGAAAGAGTGAAAAGATTAGCCTGGCAGGTCATGGGCCAGGCTCCAGTGAGAACCTTCTTGCTTTTTCACTCTTTCCCTTTTAAACTCTTCCCCCTTTGACGAATATGCTAGAAAACAAGATCGGAATGATATTCGGCGTTGCGAACCAGCGCTCGATAGCGTGGGCGTGTGCCGCCGCCTGCAGTGCACAGGGAGCAAAACTCGCCTTCACATTTCAGGGCGAGCGTCTGCAGGAAAAGGTTGAGAAACTCGCGGGCGAATTACCGGATTCCCTCGTCGTGCCATGCGATGTTACGAATCAGGCAGAGGTCGACGCGGCTTTCGAAGCTGTGAAAAACAAATACGGCAGGCTGGATTTTCTTGTGCATTCGATCGCGTTCGCTCCGCGTGAGGCGCTTGAAGGCGAATTCGTGACCACGACACGTGAGGCATTTCGAATTGCATTGGATATAAGCGCTTTTTCGCTCACGCAGGTTGCGCTTGCCGCCTCGCCGCTGATGACCGAGGGCGGCAGCATTGTGACCATGAGCTATTACGGCGCCGAGAAGGTCGTTTCAAATTACAACGTGATGGGCGTGGCGAAGGCGGCGTTAGAGGCCTCGACCCGATACCTAGCCGCAGATCTCGGCAAGCAGAACATTCGCGTGAATGCTATTAGCGCCGGTCCGATCAATACCTTGTCCGCACGCGGCGTTAAGAATATGGGTTCGTTGCTGGGCTACGTTGGCGAAAGATCGCCATTAAAAAGAAATGTCACCGCGGCCGAGGTCGGAAGCACAGCACTTTTCCTAGTCAGCGATCTTTCGTCCGGCATTACCGGTGAAACGATCTATGTGGATTGCGGATTTAACATAATGGGAATCTGATGGAACGCGGACGCCCTCGTCCGCAATAAACCCGTGAGAAGAAGTTATTTTCGAACGCTGTCGCGTTCGTGGCGGACAAGGGACGTCCGAGTTCCAAAATGGCAAAAACAAAAGCGACGAAGACCGTCGATGTAAATAAGAAACCGACCTCGAAGAAAAAGCCGGGCGAGCCAAAGACCGTTCTCGATGCAAAGGTCATCGACACGGAAACCGGCTACTGGCATCCGACCGACGATGAGATTTTACTTCGTTCACCCGAGCCGGATGACGTCTATAAAACCTCAGATTCTTGGCGCGTGTTTCGTATTATGGGGGAGTTTGTCGCGGGTTTTGACGAACTGGCCGCAACGACGCGCGGCGTTTCGATCTTCGGCTCCGCCCGTGTTGCTGAGGAACACAAAGATTACAAGGCCGCTTACGAGCTTTCATATCTTCTTGGTGCTGCCGGTTTCGAAATTATTACCGGCGGCGGTCCAGGCATTATGGAAGCGGCTAACCGTGGAGGGAAAGATGCCGGGGCGGTTTCGATCGGCTGCAATATCGAGCTGCCGATGGAACAACTGCCGAACATTTATCAAAACCGTTCGATAAGCTTCAAATATTTTTTCGTACGCAAGACGATGTTCATTAAATACAGCAACGCGTACATCATTTTTCCTGGCGGTTTTGGGACGATGGACGAATTGTTTGAGGCATTGACGCTTATACAGACGCGCAAGATACGTAACTTCCCGGTAGTGCTTTTCGGCTCTCAGTATTGGCGTGGCCTTCTCGCGTGGCTGACTTCGACGATGCTAAATGAAAAGATGATCAGCCCGGAAGACCTTGGACTCATTCACCTGACAGATTCGCCGCGCGACGCGGTCGATTTCATTATCAAGACCTGCTACGCAGGAATCGATAACGGAAAATAGTGTTCAGTTATTCCGAGAGGTATCCTTCGAGCCAATTGCGATATGGTGTCGAGACATTCTCGGATTTGATCGCGGCGATCTCTGGTATATCGTAACTGTGATTTTCTGTGATAAACCTTTCAAGTTCAGAGTATTTTTCTTCAGTGGTTTTGATCAACAGTAGCTGCTCGTTCGCTTTTTGAACGCTACCTTCCCAGAAATAGACCGACGTGATCTGTGGAATGATCTGTACACAAGTGGCCAGTTTCGCATTGACGATTCGCTCGGCAAGAGCTTCACCTTCGATGACACTGGGCGTAGTGGTTAAAACGACCAGCATCCCTATTTGATCTTCATCACTTCGGCATATTCGCCGCTTTCAACCCATTTAATGACTTCCGAAACGCGCCATATCGGGAAAGGATGCGAGAGCCCGGCGTTGAGGATATCGGCCCAGAATTTGTCGAGCTTTTTCTGATCGTAGTTTTCCTGGAATTCGCGGCCTTGTTCGAGAAAAAGATCGTAGTCGATCTTCGATGCAAATGTACCGCCGGCTAGCTTCATCATTGTCCGCCCGACGACATGCGGATCCTGAACGACCAAAGCGGCAGCGCGGTCACACGACAGCTCAGCCCGGCGTGCCCACGCGAGAAGCGCGCTCCCGATGCCGGCGGAGATGATGAATTTGATGATCTCAGAACCCGGTATCAGTCTCGCGGCTCCGAAATTCGCCAGAGCCTCCAACAACCTAGCAGCGGTCAGGTAAAGCACGTGCTCGGCGTGAATATGTCCGACCTCGTGTGCGATCACGGCAAGGGTTTCTTCTTCACTAAGGCGTTCGATCAGCGACGAATGCAAAACGATGATCGGTTTTTCCACGCCGCCGGTAAAGGCGTTCACGATCGGGTTTTGCTGGATGAACATGTCCGGCATCGTTACGCCGAGCGTAGTACACGCGATCTGCAATTTCGCATGAAGGTCCGGACACTGCTTCGGCGTAACCTTTACCGCGCTCGCCATAAACGTTACACGTATCGCTGATTCGCCCGTCCACGTCAGGAATTTCTTTAAGGCAGAATCGACGCCCGGTATGGCCTTCAGCGCGGCCAGCGCTTTGCTGTCCTGCGGATGGATGTAATCGTGCTTGCTGAGGTCGGCGAACTTTTTATGCGGTTCGTTAGAAAGAGGCAGTTTACACTTACCGCAGTTCGCTTCGTTGTTCTTAAAATCGGCCTTGACGGCATTATTTTGGCCACAATATCGGCAGCGGATCGAATTCGGTTTTGAAAGCGCAGAATCTTCGGATTTCTTTTTCGCCATAAATAGAGTCTATCAAAACATTTCAAAATTGCTTTAATCGCAAGTAATTACGAAGAATAAATGGTTTTGTTCGGCCGCTTCCAACAAAAGGATCATGTCATTTTCAGATGCACGACGGTCTCGACATGATGTGTTTGCGGGAACAGGTCCAGCGCCGTGATCGAATCGATCGAGTAGCCGTTTTCTGCGAAACGTCTTAGATCGCGGGCCAAAACCGAAGGCTCGCAAGCGACATACGAAACATGCTTCGGCTTTAGTCGGATCAAATTCATGATCGTATCCTTTTCGGTCCCGGCACGCGGCGGGTCAAGGAGAACAAAGTCGAGGTTGCTTTCAACCACGTTCGAGAGAAATCGCCGAACGCTTTCCGTACGAAACTCGGCGTTCCCGATGTTTGCATTGGTGGCATTACGTTTTGCAAATTCTATGGAATCGTAACTTTCCTCGACACCAATGACATGTTCGAATCTGCGTGCCAGCGGCAAGGTAAACAGGCCGACGCCGCAATAAAGATCGAGAGCACGTCGTCCCGCTGCATCGCCGATCGCCGTTTCGACCAACCTATCGACCATCGCGCGGTTGCCCTGAAAAAAAGATTTCGCCGAAAATACATACGATTCTCCGGCAGTTTTAACCGCGATCTCACCGGCAGATTCGGCAAGCTCGCTCGAATTGATCGAGACAACTCCGTCGGAGCCGACCGCGGCATCGATCTGAAACTTGTCTGCAAAAAACGTTTCCCAAGGAAGTTCACGCCGCAGGGCCTCAAGCTCCTGGTTCAACTCCGGCGCAAGCACAATACATTTTTGGATATCGACCAGGTCGCGCGAATCTCGCCGATAATATCCGATCTTTTTCGAAGCGGTTTCAATGTGCCACTGCGCACGGAGCCGATAACCAAATTCTAGTGGGCTCGGGATGATCGGGATCTCGTCAGCCCATTCGATCTTGGCGATCCTATGCAGGCAATCGCGTATCATTGCAACTTTCGCCGACAACTGAGCGGAATAATTCATTTGCTGGAAATCGCATCCCCCGCAGCTACCGAAATATAGGCAGGGCGGTTCGACACGATCGGCCGATGGCTCGATCACGGATTCAACCTCGGCAAAAGCGGTCTTGCCTTTAATTTCCGTAAGCCTCGCTTCGACAAGATCGCCTGCTGCTGCCAATGAAACAAAGACTGTCAGACCGTCAACGAAAGCGATGCCGAGACCGCGCGGAACGATCCTTTCGATCCGGACCTTTAACCGGTCGCCGATGGAATATTTTGTACTCAAGCTTATTTATTCTGAAGTTTGAAGTCGCCGCCTGCAAGTATCTGCCGCATGCTTGCAAGGTCCTCGGGCTTCGTGTATGAAAGCGTAAAGATGATCGCAACGCCATTTCGCACCGTTGCGTACATTCTTTTTTTGCCTGCCTTGGATGAGGTATCAAGGAAGCCAAACTGTTTCGCACCGAGCTTTTCGGCTTGCGTTTCCGAGTATTTGAAATCGGCCGGCATTTTCATCGCAGCGAATTGGCTCCTCATCAGATCGAAATAGTCGACAGCATCCTTTACCTGCGGTGTCATCGTCAGGTCTTCGACCGCAACGCGCATGATCGCGTTATCGGTCGATCCCGGCATCGTTCGAAAACCGGTTACCAGAACCTTCACATTTTCCAGCGACCTTTCGACCTGTATCTTTGCAGGGCCACTCAAATTGTCGGGCGGTTTAAGGCTAAGATCGAATCCCTGCGATTTCAAAAAGCCCTCAAAATCACTTCCGGGAATCAGCCAGGTTTCCGGGAATGTGATCCGAAAACGGTAAACCGAATTCGTGTATGTGCGGCCGGAAACTATCCCGTTTTCATCAGTTATGATCGGCGTGACGGAGGGTCGCGCAACCGGAACGACGTCTGGGATCTTTTTCGCTGCCGGCTTTTGTGCAAACGTGGTCGAAACAAGTAGCACAGCAATAAACAAAACCGAGATCTTCATAAATAAAACAATCCGAGCCGCGGAACGCCTAGCTCTTCGCGAATGCGTTTCAGCAGCATGAGGCGAAACGTTTGCTCATAAGCCTCAGCGGGCATTTCCCCTTTATATGGCTTCAAATGAGCTGTAGTTTCCCTTTCCCATTGTTTTAGATGCTTTTTATCGGCATTTGTGAGTATTGCGTGATCGAGAAAATGCTCGATATCATTTAGCGATTTATCGATGATCTCGATGTCGTCAGTGAGGTGATTTTGTAGTTCTTCGAGACGGACCGCTGCGCGTTCAAAATCTTCCTTCAGGCGTTTGTTTTTGGAATTGCGAAGCTGATCGATCGCAGATTCAATATGCGATTTGATAGCGGTATCTTCGAATGTTTGGCCGGCAACAGGCGCAGGCTCGCCATCCGACCTTCCAACCTGCATCCCAAGCCATTCCTGGTACTGCGCTTCGATCTCTTCGCGGCAATAAAGCAGGCCCTTTATTGAACGCGGACCGGGATTTTTATCGAAGATGTCGAATACGCATTCAATGCCGCGCAGCACAATGTGCAACGGGATCCCGCGTTCCTGCCAACCCTCGATCATCGCCCAATCGATCGGCGACAGCAGCAAATGCTTTCCCCGCCGCCGCACGAATGTGTCCTCGATCTCGGTAAAGTAATTGTAGTAGTTCATCTCCCCCGCGAACGTTGTCTTGAATGTAGTCGAGGGCGATTTGATAGTCAAAACACCGATTCTTGCGCAATATGCCGCGGTGAGCGGTGTAGATATCCGCGAGGTAATTAATGGTCCCCTGGGACAAGATTCCTCCGTCCACATGACCTGTATTGATCTTGGTGCACGTCTAACTTTGTGTTAGAACTCCAAGGGAGAATTATGCGATATCTACTAACTTTATTTGCCGCGTTTGTCTTTGCGGCCTGCGGAACAACGTCAGTCACGAGCGATCAGCCCAAGCCGATAACCAGTAATCAAACGCAGGTTGTGAGTCCCACTGAGGTGCCAGTTCCGGATGCAAAGACAGCATCGGCAGACGAGATCAAGGAATATTTGCTCACGTCGGCGGCCGATGATTTTCATATGACGATCAAAACAGGCCCGGTTAGCGTTCGGGATGTCCGGTTTGGGCATACTAAGAATTCTGACGGAACGAATCAGTACCGGTTGTGCGGCGAATACCTCGAGGAGAAGAAAGACACCAAGGCA
>JBJMGN010000404.1:0-5910 GCA_045807885.1 Pyrinomonadaceae bacterium
TCGCAGAGATTCGAGGGAACAAGTCCTCGGAAGTTTCGGTCCTCGATGTGGGCGCCGGAACTGGTGAATTAACTGCTCGCGTCGCTCGCGAACTTGACGGTCGCAGGGCATATGTCGTCGGTGCCGATAGTTCGGAACACGCTGTCAATGCGATTGCCGACAAAGGGATTCAAGGCGTCCAATGCGACGCTCTCCAATTGCCTTTCGCCGATAAAAGCTTCGACTATGTTTTTTCGACACTTTTTTTGCATCACCTGCGCGACGACGCTGCAGTCAAACTGATCAGAGAAATGTTGCGTGTTTCACAGCGAAAGATCTTTGTTATCGATCTTGAAAGGCGGCCGCTCGCATATATCTTTTATCGAGCATTCGGCAGGTTGTTCTTTCAGCCATTTACTCGTGATGATGGTGCCCTTTCTATACTTAGAGCCTTCAATCCATCGGAACTGCGAAATATCGCGAAACTGGCGGAAATGAAAAACATAAGGATACGCCGTTCGCACTTGAACCGTCTTATTCTTTCAGGTACAAACTGAATGTGGATGGATTAACGGGGCAGTCATTCGATGCGGTAATCGTGGGTGCTGGACCGGCCGGAGCCTCGTTGGGAATAAGGCTTGCGAAGGCTGGAAAGCGCGTTTTACTTGTCGAAAAGGCGCATTTCCCCCGACATAAACTCTGCGGCGAATTCGTTTCTCCCGAGTGTATCGAACACTTCGAAGAACTGGGAATAGTCCCAAAACTTCGCGAAACTCTACTTCCTGAACTTGTCGAAACTCGTTTTTACGCGAGGAACGGGCGCTCCCTTACAATTTCCAATAGCTGGCTTTCGTCGTCAAAGCAGAGCGCGATCGGCATTAGTCGTTCGCGACTCGATCAAATATTGTTGGAAACTGCTCGCGATTGCGGCGTCAGCGTTTTCGAAGGCTACGGATTTTTGTCATCTTCGAATTACAACGAGCGGTTATCCGGTCTTACGATCAAGTCTGAATCAGGGGGATCGTTCCAAATTTCGGCAAAGTTAGCGATCGATGCGAGCGGACGAAATCAAGTTTTGGCTCGGAGTTTTGATAATTCCATTTCTACGAGAAGATCCGGAGTCGTCGCGTTCAAAACGCACTTGATCAATGCGGATATCGATCAAAATGCTTGCGAGATTTACAGTTTTCCCGGAGGTTACGGCGGTTGCTCGAAAGTGGAGAATGATCGCTACAATACCTGCTTTGTACTTTCATCTGCAAAACTACGTGAACTGGGGAATGATCGCAAATCGATTTTTGAGAAATCACTACTTACTAACCGGCGAGCACATGCGGTTCTATCCGAATCCGTTACAGTAGGCGAGTGGTTATCCGTATCGATACCGCATTTCGGTCAAAGCAACTGCACACCATATCCGGGCGTATTTGCGATCGGCGATGCAGCGGGATTTATCGACCCGTTCACAGGCAGCGGCATCGCTCTTGCGCTTCAAACATCGAAGCTTTGCGCGAATGCGATTCTTACAAACGATGACCTCGATGCAGCGGCGATAAATTATCATCGAAATTACACCGCTTTGGTTAAGAAGAGGATGCATTTCACCAGTGTCATAAGGTCACTTGCACGTTTCCCATCGGTCGCGGACAAAATGATCGGAATTCTCTCGCATAGCAGCTTTTTTAGTCAGGCTGCTGCGAGAGCTACACGCGGAACCTCACCGAAATAAGGTCAGCCAGCATCACTCTACTTGAAGTTCGCTTTTGAATTAATGTCAGTATTTCGGAGAATCGCGGATACGGCTGCCTACTTATCATTCAAGGCCGCGACACCCGGCAGAATGTCGCCGGCAAGAAATTCCAGTGTCGCTCCGCCGCCCGTTGAAATATGTGAAATGCGTTTTGCTAGACCAGCTTGATTGACAGCAGCAACCGAATCACCTCCGCCGACTATGGAAGTCGCCCCATTATCCGTCGCATTCGCGACCGCTTCTGCAATTGCAACGGTTCCCGCGTCGAACGGCTTTTCCTCAAACATCCCCATTGGGCCATTCCAGACGACTGTTTTAGCGCCTTCAAGTTCATTTTGGAACAGTTCGATTGTCTCTGGACCGATATCAAGACCAACAAGGCCGGTGTTTGTGAACTCTACGGGTATAGCCTTTCGCGAATGTATCGGATCGTAAGAGTCGACGACTTGGTGGTCGGTCGGAAGTATTAATGAAACTCCGGCCTCCTCTGCCTTTTTTGTTATCTCGAGAGCCTCGGGCATCATGTTGTCTTCAACAAGCGATTTGCCTACCGTCAGCCCATTTGCTTTGAAAAACGTATAAGCCATTGCACCGCCGATCAGAAGTTTATCGACCTTTCGTTCGATCAACGATCGGATGACCGGTATCTTATCGGAAACTTTTGCGCCGCCGAGTATCGCGACGAATGGCCGTTCCGGATTTTCGAGGGCCTTGCCCAGGAATTCCAATTCCCTTTCCATCAGTAGACCAGCGATACAATCATCGACAAAATGCGTTATGCCTTCGGTCGAAGCATGTGCTCGGTGAGCAGTGCCAAAAGCATCATTTACGTAGACATCACAAAGTGAGGCAAGCTGTTTCGCGAATTCGGGATCGTTTTTTTCCTCACCAGAATGAAGCCGAAGATTTTCCAATAATAAAGCCTCGCCTGAGGATAAATGGTCCACAGCCGACTCAACATCCGTTCCGATACAATCCTTTGCAAAAAATATTCGGTCGTTTTTCACTTCCGCGCGGCCAAGTGCGGCAACTTGTTCTCGGATGGTCACGGGACCCGCTCCTTGCGAGGAGAGCATCTGAAGTTCTGGAAGTGTCCTCAAATACTCATATACAGGCCTTAGACCGTATTTTGACTCATTGAATTCGGTTTGCTTCTCTTCAGCTTTCTTCTTGTCCTTTATCGGCCTACCGAGATGTGATGCGAGAATTAATTTAGCCCCCTGGTCGATAGCGTACTTAATTGTTGGTAATGCTCCGAGAATACGCGTATCGTCCTCGATCTTTCCGTCCTTGATCGGCACATTGAAATCAACGCGAATAAAAACCCGCTTGCCGGTAATTTCAATATCTTTGATCGTTTTCTTTCTCATTTACGGTTCAAATGTCCAATTTCCTTTAGAACCAATGAATTTCACTAGGTCCCGAACACGGCAGGAATAACCCCATTCGTTGTCATACCAGGAGAGGATCTTTATCGCTGTCCCGCCGATTACCTTTGTATTTTCGGCATCGACGATCGATGAATTAGAGTTTCCGCGAAAATCGATTGAAACTAAAGGTTCTTCAGAGAATGCCAAAATTCCCTTTAATTCTTCATTGGCGGCGTCCTTCAAAACTTGGTTTACTTCTTCAGTTGTCGTTTCCTTTTCAACATTTATTACTACGTCGACCAAAGAAACGTTTGGCGTCGGAACGCGTACTGAAATTCCGTCGAATTTACCCTTCAATTCAGGGATAACGAGCGCAACGGCTTTCGCGGCGCCTGTTGAGGTTGGAATCATGGAAAGAGCAGCGGCCCGCGCGCGTCGAAGGTCCTTGTGTGGTAAATCCAGAAGCTGTTGATCATTCGTATAACTGTGAATAGTGTTCATCAACGCATTCTTGATGCGAAACTTCTCATGAATGACCTTTGCAACCGGGGCAAGGCAATTGGTCGTGCACGAAGCATTCGAAATAATGTGGTGATTTGCTGGGTCATACATTTCGTCATTGACCCCCAGAACTATCGTCACATCTTCGCCTTTCGCCGGAGCAGAAATGATCACTTTTCTGACGCTTCCGCGTAAATGCTTCCCTGCATCCTCGGCCTTTGTAAATCGGCCGGTCGATTCAATAACTATCTCGGCTCCGACTGACGTCCAATCGATCGCAGCTGGATCTTTTTCGGAAAACACCTTGAACGAGTCATCGTCAACTGTGATCGTGTCACCCTCGGCTTTGATATCGTTATCGAGATTGCCCATCACCGAATCGTATTTCAGCAAATGCGCAAGTGTCTTTGTGTCCGTCAGATCGTTGACTGCGACAAAGTCAATGTCGTTTTCGCCGAGGCATGACCTAAGGACATTTCGCCCAATACGTCCAAAACCATTGATTCCAACTTTGATTCCCATTGCGGAAAAAGCTCCTATTGTTTACGATATGTTGAATCTTTCACCTTACCGTAAAACAAACCAATATTCAAAAATTGCTGCAAAAGCGGGTATTCGGGCCACGAATGCGAGCATTTCACCGTAATTTTCTTGAAACTAACGGAAATTAAAAGTCGTAGTAACGGATTGAGTTTCAAGGCATTTCAAACTCGTTACGAGTAATAATCGGAGCAACTTAACATGAAGATCCCAGGTGGAAAAACTATCGTTCTGGCCCAGATCCTTGCGGCTATCACGTTCGCGTCGGCGCAAGATACGCCGATCAATGAACAGAGCACGGCAAAGGTTACGGCGGCGAACAGCGATGCCAGGACGATAACGATCGAAACACCGAAAAAGAACGAAAATATCGTACCCGTGCCAAAGCTGGATGTGTCGCGCGTGGGCGTACAGACGTCGAACAGTGTTCCGATCACTTTGGAAGATGCGATACGGCGTGCGCTTCAGAACAATAACCTGATCGAGTTAACCCGTGACGATGTTCGCTTCCAGGAAACACAGGTGCGTTCGCTGATAGGTCTGTACGACCCGGTTTTCACATTTTCTCCCGTAACGACACGAAATTCGACAACGGGTTCGGTAGCAACACAGGACTTGAACGTAAATTCACGAGTCGACCAGTTTTTACCATCCGGCGGGAACTATTCGGCATTTTTCAATAATGCGCGGACGGAAAATCGTTTCAATCAGGCGCAGGTAAGTAACGGTTCGGGCGCCGGTATAGGAACAAGTGCGGTTTATTCGTCAAACCTAGGTATACGCTATACGCAGCCATTTTTCCGAAATTTCGGGATTGACAATACACGACGCAACATTCGAATCGCGCGCAAGCGACTTGAACAAACAGATGCCGATTTTCGAAGACAAGCGATCGATATCATTGCCCAGGTGCAGCGTGTTTATTGGGACCTTGTCTTTTCAATCCGCGACCAACAGAACCAGATCGCAAACGTAAATCTTGCACGTGAGAACCTTCGGCGCATAGAGGCACAGATCGCAGCGGGTTCGGCCGCGCCACTTGCACGGGCTGAATTCGAAACGGAGCTTGCAAACCGGGAAGGAGATGTACTTTTAGCAACACAATTGGTTTCGACGGTTGAGAATAACCTAAAACAATTGTTACTTCGAGACGCCGTTACTGCTGAATGGTCCGAATCGTGGATACCGACCGATAAACCCGACTATTCGACGGTGCCTGTGGTTCTAGATAACGCGATCAAGGATGCAATGAATAATCGTCCTGAGCTTCAGCGGCTGAAGTTCGCTCAGGAAATAAACCAGGTCGATATCGATTACTTTAAGAATCAAACCAGGCCGCAAATTGACTTGGTTTCCTCGTTCTCGCTCAACGGCCTTGCACAGAGCGGCACGAACGACGGAATAACGACAAATTTGTTCACGTCGACTGGGGACCTCGCTTTATTGAATGGACTTAATCAGGTGCGCGTCCTTCCAATCGTTGGGCTGACGCCGGTACCAAATCCTGCAATTGTCATTCCGCCTCAGCCCGAATTTTTATTTGGCGGTATCGGCAGGTCGATGTCGAATATGTTTAGGAGCGACGCGCCGAATTTTTCGATCGGGGTGACGATCTCGTTTCCGTTTCGAAACCGAACGGCTAAAGCGAATCTTGCCGGTGCCGAGGTCCAACGAAATCAACTGGACACGCAGCTGCGTTCGCAGGAACAGACCGTGATCGTCGAGGTCCGGAATGCGGTTCAAGCTGTTGAGACAACCCGGCAGGTTGTT
>JBJMGN010000405.1:0-3078 GCA_045807885.1 Pyrinomonadaceae bacterium
AAAAGCTGAACGCGGAACTCCACGCCATTCAAGGCGAAGATCCGCTTATGCAGCCGGTCGTGACCGGCCAGTCGGTTGCCGAAGTTATTTCCGGATGGACCGGCATTCCGATCGGAAAAATGGTTGCCGACCAGATAAACGCCGTCTTAAACCTTTCGACCACTTTGCAGGAACGTGTTCTGGGACAGAACCATGCACTTGAAGCTATCGCGCAAAGGATCAGGACGTCACGAGCTGGGTTGACCGACCCGAAAAGGCCGATAGGTGTCTTTTTACTTGTTGGTACGTCCGGTGTAGGAAAGACCGAAACCGCGCTAGCACTTGCGGAATCGCTTTATGGCGGCGAACGGAATCTGATCTCGATCAACATGAGCGAGTATCAGGAGGCTCACACTGTATCAAGCCTGAAGGGTTCGCCTCCGGGATATGTCGGCTACGGCGAAGGCGGTGTGCTTACCGAAGCGGTTCGAAAGAAACCTTACTCGGTTGTGCTACTTGACGAGGTTGAAAAAGCGCATCCGGACGTAATGGAACTTTTCTTTCAGGTCTTTGACAAAGGAGTCTTGGAAGACGGCGAAGGGCGTGAGATCGACTTTAAGAATTGCATAATTCTTCTGACATCGAATATCGGAACGGACACGATCATGAAGCTTTGCGCCGATCCGGAAACACGCCCTGAACCGGACGGAATCGTCGAAGCGATAAAACCCGAGCTGAATGCTGCATTCAAACCGGCGCTCCTCGGCCGTCTTGTTACCGTGCCGTTCTATCCGATCTCGGATGAGATCATGCGTCTGATCATCAAATTGCAGCTTGGCAAGATCAAAAAACGCATTTCTGACAATCACGGTGCGCAATTTTCCTATGAGGACAACGTCATAGATACAGTAGCGAAGCGCTGCACCGATGTAGACAGCGGCGCAAGGAATGTTTACAACATTCTGACCGGAACAATGCTGCCGGACATGAGTGGCGAGGTCTTGTCACGAATGGCGAACGGACAAGGTATTGAGAAAGTACACGTTTCGGTTGGCGACGATGAAAAATTCGTCTATAGCATTACTTAGATACGTTTGAAAGTTGAGGACCGAGTCAGGGTAAATCGACTTTGCTCTGACTCGTTCCTTGAATAGACCCGGAAAATTCTTGAGGAGCTTTTGCAGATGGCGACGACACAAGATGGAAGGTTGATGCAGATCGTGACGCCGTTGGGCAAGGATCATCTGTTGATCAACAGATTCTCCGCCCGCGAAGGCCTTTCTCAACTCTTTTCATACGACATTGAGCTCGTGCATGAAGAAAACGAAGCTCTCTTTTCACCGACGGCAGTTGACCCTCATTCCTTGCTCGGGCAATCCGTGACGATCGGCATTTCCTCTGATGACGAGTCTAAGCGCGAGTTTAACGGAATGGTGAATAAGTTTTCGCAGGGTAACCGGGATGTACGTTTTTCCTATTATTACATTTCGGTCGTTCCGCACATTTGGTTGTTGACCCAGAAAAGCCAAAGCCGGATCTTTCAGCAAAAAAGTGTTCCCGATATTTTGAAGACTGTTTTTACCGGTTTTCAGGTCAAATACGAGCTGCAGGACCCATATGAACCGCGAAACTATTGTGTGCAGTATCGTGAAACGGATTTCGACTTTGCCTCGCGGCTAATGGAAGAAGAGGGAATCTATTATTATTTTGAGCACAAAGACGGTACTCATACGATGATCGTCGGCGACACGCCGCAATCGCACCGGGATTGCCCCGGAAAATCGACGATCCCGTTTTTCGTAAATGTCGGTGACGCAGATGCGTTCATCGGTTCGATCAGCACGTTTCTGAACGACTACCAGGTCCAGACTGGTAAAGTAACGCTCTGGGACCACAACTTCGAGCTGCCAACCAACAATCTTAATCTGGAACAGCCCAGCCGATTTTCATTTGGTGAAAGCCAAAAACTCGAAATGTACGATTACCCGGGTGGTTATGCCCGGAAATACGACGGCATCGACAAGGGCGGCGGCGAGCAGGCGGGCGAGCTGAACAAGGTATTCAACGACCGTGAATCCACCGTTAAAAAAACGATCGAAGCCTTGGATGTGCACGTCGCAACGGCGACCGGCAACGGCGACTGTTGTTCGATGACCGCCGGCTATAGATTTACCCTCGCGCAACATCCGAACAGCGATTTGAACAAACAGTACACACTGCTGACGGTAACGCACGAGGCCGAACAAAATCCTTCATACGTTTCAAACGAAGGGGCGAACCGTCCTTATACGAATAGTTTCACTTGTATTCTCCACGGTGCGGGCCATCCGAGCTTTCGTCCATTTCAGAAAACGTCGAAACCCATCGTTCAGGGCAGCCAAACTGCTTTTGTGGTGGGGCCGGCGGGCGAAGAGATATTCACCGATAAGTACGGCCGCGTAAAAGTTCAGTTCCATTGGGACCGCGAGAGCAAAGCTGATGCGAGCAGTTCGTGCTGGGTACGCGTTGCGCAAACCTGGGCGAGCAATAAGTGGGGAACAATGTTCATTCCGCGGATCGGGATGGAGGTGGTCGTAAGCTTTTTGGAAGGGGATCCTGATCAGCCGATCATCACGGGTTGCGTCTACAATCCGCAGACCATGCCGCCCTATACATTGCCTGACGAAAAAACTAAATCGACGATGAAGTCGAATTCCTCGAAAGGAGGCGGAGGCTTCAACGAATTTCGATTCGAAGACAAAAAAGGTTCGGAACAGATCTTTATTCATGCGGAAAAGAATAAGGACGTTCGGGTCAAGAACGATAGTTTGGAGTTTATCGCCCGTGATCGTCATTTGATCATCGAGCGCGATCAGTTTGAAAAGGTAAAAAAGGACAAGCATTTGCAGGTGGTGGGCGACCATAACGAAAAGATCGACGGGACCATGTCGTTGAAGGTAGGGGTCGATCAGGAAAATAAGATCGGTAATAATTACGCCGTCGATGCGGGTATGGCGGTCCATATCAAGGCCGGCATGACCGCTACTATCGAGGCAGGCACGTCATTGACGTTGAAGGTCGGCGGCAACTTCGTCAACATCAACTCAGGCGGTGTCTTTA
>JBJMGN010000406.1:0-5122 GCA_045807885.1 Pyrinomonadaceae bacterium
AGTCGCGCGGAATGAAACATTCGAACCAGGTTCGTGAGTTCGTAATGAGTGAACGGGGCATCGACCTCCTGGACGTATATCTTGGAGGCGATCGGGTTCTCACCGGGTCGGCAAGGGCCGCTCAAGCCGAACGTGAAAAGGTGGCAGCGGATATCGCAAAGGGAAATTTTGAGAATCGTCTTGTCGAGATGGATATAAGACGAAAGGCCATCGAAGCAAGGATCGCCGCGCTTCAGGTCGAAGCGAGATCTGCTGAGATCGAGCAGGATCTGCTCACCGCACAATTTGACCGCGATGTTACGGCGGACGCGGCCATATCTGAGATCATGTCGCGCTCTAGGGGTGGCCAGGTTCGAAATGAAAACTCAAACAACAGGAAGCATAAATAAAATGCCCCGCACTTTATTGGCAAAGAAACCGAAGAAAGCAGAGATCCGCGAGCCGAAGGAGTATCAGCTTCGTCTATATGTAGCCGGTTATACATCAAAGGCCAAGGCGGCATTTGAAAATCTGAGTAGGATCTGTGAAACGCATCTTGAAGGCAGATATTCGATCGAGGTCATCGACCTGTTGAAGACCCCCCAGCTTGCGGCAGGAGATCAGATACTGGCTGTTCCGACTCTCGTGCGAAAACTTCCGCAGCCCATCAAAAAAATAATCGGCGATTTATCGAATGAAGAAAGAGTCTTGATCGGTATGGATCTTCAACCGACACGTTAAGGCCCCTCATGAAAAAATCGACGGCCCAAGGCACAGACAATAGTGTTCCGGCGGAATCGACGGATCATGAACTGAATTATGTTTTAACGCTGTACGTAACGGCCAGTACACCCCGCTCATTACGAGCCATCGCAAACATACGGAAACTCTGCGAACAATATCTAGCCGGCCGCTACGAACTGGACATAGTAGACATCTCGCGTGACCCCGAAATGGCTAAGGCCGACCAGTTGATCGCCGCGCCGACGTTGATCAAACGCTTGCCGCTGCCGCTCCGGCGGTTTATCGGCGACATGTCGGATGAGAAACGCCTTAGGATTGGGTTGGACATTAGATGATGGCTGGAAATCAAATGGCTGCGACATCCGATGACATCTCGTCGTTGAGGGAAGAGATCGACGATCTTCGAAGCCGATTGGCAGAGGCCGAAGGAACTCTTGAAGCGATCCGCAGCGGTGAGGTCGACGCGCTCGTTATCGGCGACAGGATCTATTCACTGGAGAGCGCCGTTACCGAATCGAACCGGTTCCGCGGTGACATCCTCGACCAGATCAACGATATCGTGATAGCGGTCGACAATGAAGATCGTTTGATCTACATCAATCCGGCCGCCGAAGCCAAATACAACGCACGGGCATCGGAAATGCTCGGTTCAAAAGTTTCTTCGCTTTTCCAAACAAAATGGCCGCATGGCAGTGATCCGTCGGACACCGTTGCTTCGATCGAAGCAGACGGATTTTGGCACGGCGAAAATGTTCATATTTCGCGCGACGGTAAGAAATTCTACGCCGAATCAATGATCACGAAGGTGAAGAACCTCGACGGGGCGAATGCCGGTCTGCTTTCAGTGATCCGGGACGTCAGCGAGCGGAAACGTGCCGAAGAAGAACTCCGCAAAGCTAACGAGCGGCTCGAATCCAGGGTGATTGAACGCACCCGCGAGCTGACCGAAACGAACGAGTCGCTGCGAAATGAGATGGCGGCGCGTGCCGAAGTAGAAAGGCAGCGAACGAGCCTGCTGCAAAGGATCGTAACGTCGCAGGAAGACGAGCGGCAGCGTATCGCCCGCGATATTCATGATCAGCTTGGGCAGCGAGTGACGGCGCTAAGGCTGCAGATCGCATCGTTCAAGGACGCGAATTACGACCTGCAAAAATTCGACGGCCATATCGAGCTGTTGATGAGAAACGCGATGCGGCTGGACTCGGAGGTAAGCTTTCTGGCCTGGGAGCTAAGGCCGGCAGCGCTCGACGATCTCGGCCTGCCGGATGCGGCAAAGGCGTATCTGGATGAATGGTCGCACAACTATAAGATCAAGTCGGATTTTGGACTTCAGGGATTTGGAAGAACGCGCATGCCGGCCGAGGCCGAAACGCATTTTTATCGAATTCTGCAAGAAGCACTTAATAACGTCGCACGCCATTCGGATGCGACACTTGTGAACGTGCTGCTCACGCGCGGGCGGAAAGAGGTTTCGTTGATCGTCGAAGATAACGGAAAAGGCTTTGACGTATCGAAGGTCTCAATGAACCACGAATCGCGTAAAGGAATGGGCCTTCTCAGCATGCAAGAACGCGCAACCCTCATCGGTGCCGATTTCCAACTGGAATCCAAACCCAACTCCGGAACTACAGTCTTCCTCCGCCTGCCTTTGTGAAGTCGGGCTATCTCCCAAATCAAAAGGTCGCAATCCCTTCACATAACCGGACCAGATTTGAATAACCGAACTGTTCCGTCGCTAGCCGCGGCGGCAAGTGTTTTTCCGTCCGGTGAAAAAGCAATCGATACGATCTCACCCGCTGCTGGGTTTATTGTTAATAATTGCTGTCCGGTTACTGGATCCCACAATTTTATTGTTCCGTCTTTTGAACTTGTTGCGAGGCGATTCGCGTTTGGTGAAAATTTCGCGTCTGTAAGTTCCAGATCATGCCCCTCAAAGCTGGCAATTTCTGACCGGTCCTTTATGTCGATCATCTTTAGGCTGCGGAGGTTGTTTATAAGTTCAAGTGCGCGAATTTTGCCATTTGGGGCATACGACGTTATATACGCGGCATTTGCCGAACCGACGAATGTCGACAATTCGCCACATGTCCTAGTGTCCCACTCCCAAATGGAGTTTTCGTCGATAGAAGAGGTAACAACACGTTTTCCGTCTTCCGAAAAGGAGATCCACCAAGCTCCCCCAGGGGCTGTTAAAGAACAAATCTCTTTTCCCGTTGAGGTTTCCCAGATACGTACTATTCCATCCTCAAACAGATGGTTGGTTGCTACCACGTTACCGCTTGGTGAATAAGAAGCGATTTCACCTGTCTGCGGAAGATCCACGGTTTGTCGAATACTGCCAGTAACCAGATCCCAAAAGCGAAGTTTTTTCCCTTCAATCGCAGCAAGAGTTTTGCCGTCAGGCGAAAATGCCGGGCTACCGGCGTTCCGCAAAACTTGCTCTTCGCTTTCATCGAGGACAGACCAAAGCCTCGATTCGTTTGCTTCGTCGGTCGATATGAGTCTTTTGTTGTCCTTGGAGAAACTGACAGCTCGTACCTTCTTTGTGTGTCCCCTCAGAACCCCGCGTGGTTCATTCATGGGAACGTTCCAAAGCTTAACCAAATTATCGGCACCACCAGAAGCTACCTTGTGTCCGTCAGGTGAAAAGGTCAGTGCCTGGACAGCGTCGATGTGCCCCTTTAACGTGTGGAGAAGATATCCCTTTTCAAGGTTCCAGATCTTGATGGTCTTATCGTGACTGCTCGTTGCAATAGTTTTACGATCAGGTGAGAACGTCACGTCGTATATCCCATCCTTATGCCCATTAAATGTCCGAATATCATCGCCCGTATCCGCGTTCCAGAGTCGCGCTGTTCCGTCGACGCTTCCGGTAAGAACGAGTTTTGAGTCCGCGGAAAACTTGATATCTGTGACAATACCTCCGTGCCCTTTGAGAAGCGCAGTCGTGCGGCCGGACGATGAATCGATCAACTTGATCGAGGAAACCCCGGATCGATAGGCAAACAATTTCCCATTCCGCGAAAGAGCAAACAAAACTTCAGTCTCGCCTGTTTTGACACTGCGAGGCGACTCTTTTGCGGAGTCTGCGTCCCAGGATTTGATGGAATCCGAGTCGGAAGCAAAAAT
This sequence comes from Pyrinomonadaceae bacterium, assembly GCA_045807885.1. GTDB lineage: Bacteria > Acidobacteriota > Blastocatellia > Pyrinomonadales > Pyrinomonadaceae > OLB17. The sequence goes on from JBJMGN010000406.1 coordinate 3,853, forward strand.
CAGTTTTCCGTCTTTTGAGAATGTCGGATTAGAAATCGGCTGAGCTTCGCCGCCCAGAGTCGATTGAACAGTTCCTGAGTCGATATCCCATATTCGGGCTGTTTTGTCAGCGCTTCCTGAAAGCAACCTCTTGCCGTCGGGAGAGAATTCGAGCGACCAAACCACGCCGGAGTGCCCGCTCAGGGTCTTTAATTTCTCCCCGGTGGTTGCATCCCACAAATGGATCATATCGTCCATTCCTCCTGTGGCAAGCATAGTGCCATTAGGTGAGAACGCTATGCTTTCAACCCCCTTATCCTGCTGCAAAGTGAGCGGTTGGGTCGACGTGCGCTCAGCGACAATACGGGAGAGATAGCTCCACTCGAAACCGCGGAGGTCATCTTCACCGATTTCCGGTTTGAGTTCATCTAACAGTTGTTGAGATTGAGTGAGGTTTGAACCCTCTAAAGCCTGTGCGGCTAATCTCATCTTGCCGGCATATTCGATTCGGGCATCGTTTGGACTACGCCAGTATTTTCGGACCAGCAAAGCTGTACCGCCCAAGAGCGCGATCACGAACAAGGCGATCCAAAAGGACATTAAGCGGTGGGCCTTTACGCCCCAAATAAGATATTCGGTACCGCGGACGGTCGTCAGATCTTTTGGGCCGCTTTTTGTTGTGATCAAATTAGGTTTGGTTGTGTTACCAAGATCGGGGTCGGTGGGGACACCGGGATCCGAAAACTCAAGAATTTCGCTCAGATCGAATTTGCGTTTTAGGGTCTTGAGATCGCTAAGAAGATCATGTGATGTTTGGTATCGATCCTGCAGATCTTTTTCAAGGCTTTTCGTGATGATCTCGTCCAGCCGTTCGGGCACATCCGGGTTCAGTTTTAATATCGATGTGGGCCGCGTCTTAACGATCTCCGCAATAAGATCAGCTGAAGTTTCGCCTCTGAACGGAGGTTCCCCGCTGAACATCTCATAAAGTACGCAGCCAAGGCTCCAAATGTCTGACCGCGCGTCTGTTGCCTGGCCCCGCGCTTGTTCGGGCGACATATATTGCACGGTCCCCATCACCACGCCTGGCTCGGTGTTCACGATCCGCACTGTTGGTTCGTCGTTCGGGGTCGTCGGACGGGCGGCGCCGACCGGGGTATTCCAATGTTTCGCCAAACCGAAGTCGAGAACCTTTAAGATCCGGTCGCGGCGGATCATAATATTCTCGGGCTTGAGATCGCGATGCGTTATTCCGGCATTATGCGCGGCTGAGATCGCGGCCGCGAGTTGG
>JBJMGN010000407.1:0-3905 GCA_045807885.1 Pyrinomonadaceae bacterium
GGTAGTCGCTCCGCCGTGCAGCGGACCTGCGAGGGCCGCGATACCAGCAGTTACGCAGCCATACATATCGGCAAGCGTACCTGCGACAACGCGTGTCGTAAAAGTCGAAGCGTTGAGCTCGTGGTCGGCATGCAGGATTAGGGCGATATCGAACATGCGGGCTTCGTCCGGATCTGCCTTTTCGCCGCGAAGCATGTAAAGAAAATTCTCCGCAATGCAAAGGCTTGGGTCCGGCGAGACTGGCTCTTTACCGCCGCGAATGCGTTCCCAGGCGGCCACTAGCGTACCGATCTGGCCCGTGATCTTTATCGCTGAGCGCATCGCATCTTCGCGGCCGGTGCCGTGGCCATCTTTGTCGTAGAAATCAAGAGCCGAAACACACGTGCGCAGGACGTCCATCGGATCGGCGTCCTTCGGCATATACTTCATTCCAGCGACGATCTCCGCCGGAATGCGGTAGTTTTCACGGATCTTTCGCGTAAGGTCGTCCAGCTCATCCTGTTTGGGCAAACGGCCGTTCCACAAAAGGAAAACGATCTCTTCAAACGTCGAATGCTCTGCTAGGTCGTGAATATCGTAACCTTGATAGATCAAGATCCCTTCTTCGCCATTAACGTCGCCGATCGAACTTTGGGCCGCGACTACTCCGCGAAGGCCCGCCGTTGCTGCTGTTGTCTCTGTTCCTGTGCTCATTTTTGAGTGCCCAAACGGGCTTCTAAATTAGATTGTTTCGAAACTTTAATACTAACTAAGACGAGGTTGGTGTTCAAGCAGTTGCAGTTGAAACTTATTGATTTCCAATCAAAAAGCCGCGGCAATTAGTGACCGCGGCTCCCTTTCAATTCGTTGGATGTTCACCTTATCTGCGTGTCGTAAGACGAACGAACTTTCAATTGCTGGTTCTTATTTAGGCGAATGTGCTTACCACGGTCGATAAGCGCCGATCCGACCCCGAATGCTGCGCCGACACTTGCTCCGATCGCGAGTCCGACTGGTCCACCGGCAATCGCTCCAATGCCCGCACCAGCACCAGTCGACGCACCGATCTTGATCGCATCGCCCTTTATAGAACTTTGTCCCACCGCGGTGCCCTCATTTGAAATGCGTTTGACGTTGTCGCCCTTGATCGGAATCACTTCGGTCAAAACGCCATTGAAATTGCTCCATCTGGTGTCGCTAAGAACAATTCGATCGAACGACAGCTGGATCTCTGCCGGTTTCTTTAATCGGCCGGGAATTTGCACCTTCTCCACGTGGCCCTCGACGACCGCTCCATCGAGTTCCATCGGAGCGATGACTTTTGCAGTGAAGCGTTCACCTGGCCTCGTTAATTGGGTTCCGATATCATCCTGCAGCACGAGAACTATCTCAGTATCTTTCGGGATCGACATTATGTTGCCGTCATCGCGATACGTCGATTTCGCAACAACAGCCGGAGTATCTGTGGTGTTACTTGGCGACGCACTGTCAACTTGCGGAACCACAGGCTGCGGATCTGACGTTTGCGGCGCAATTGGCTGTGGATCCGCGACTTTCGTTTCTTCCGGTACTATGACAGCCGTATTTACGGGAGCGGTAACAACTGCGGCGGTTTGATCTTTGGGAATAACCACCGGCTCGACGCCTCTGCGTGCGAGGCCAGCCGGAACCACGGATTCAAACGATTTCTTGTCGAAACCAGTGTCATATCCTGCGCGGAACCCTTGTCGGTATCCATCGCGGTAATCCTCAAGAGCCCCGTATTCTTTATTGTATGCACGGTCGGCGGCATCATACTCCGAATGGCGTTCAACCGCCTTGTCCTGACCGTCGAGCATGTCGCGATAGCCCGCCATATAACCATCGGAATAGCCGGTACGATATCCACGCTGCAAAGCCGCATCTCCGGCGGATTGAGCAGCCGTCGCTGGTGCAAAACTAAAAAACACTGCCGGTAGTATTAGAGCGAAATTGATCGAAAGAGCTAATAAACCTCTTGTTAGCTTCATTTGGCCTCCTGGAAATGTGAAAAAGGGGAAAGTACGCGAAGCGATTTGTCTGCTTAGTTTATACAGTAAAGCTTGAGCCTTTACAAGAAGTTTTTTGACCCTCAGAACAAAAAACGGCGGCTGGCTTTAAGCCAACCGCCAAAGTGCTATCAGGAGGAAGAATTTCTTAGAAACTCTTTCGAAATAGATACGATGCGCGAATGAAAAAAGTTCGCTCGTTTCTTCCGATGCCCGGCTCTAACTGTCCTGTTATAGGGCTGAACCCGTTGTAATTGAGGTTGTCGTTATATCCTACGTAAAACGCTGTTCCGGGACTTGGATTCCATCCAAAAAGCGCTTGAACCGCGTAGTTCTTATCATCCGACCGATAATCAACCCTTACTCGAGCATAAATAAATCGCGTGAACTGATAGGTCGTTTTCAAACTTACAATGTCTGAGTCAAATGATCGAACACGATCGTCGTTTCGCGTCAGCCGGCTCTTACGATAATTAAAGTTGAACCGCAGCGGTTCAAGCGGTTTATATTCGCCAAAAACCTCAGCATCCAACTGTATCCCGGGTTTCGGATCCTGAAAAAAAGTTCCGCTACTTTTCGGATCGTTCGGATCATTTGGAACAAATACAAAATTAAAGTAATCGAATGAATTTTTGATCGCACCGAGAAAGAACCCGTAATTGAACTTCTTGTTTAGGTTTTGATTCAAATTGAGCGATACATAGTTTTGCCAAGTCGCCCGAGATTCCGGACCTAGAAAAGCGCCTGGTCGAGTCGGAATGCGTTTCAGGCCAAATTCCGTTTCATATATCTTTTCATAGAACGCACCCACCTCAGCAAAAAAGAACATCGTGTGCGGCAGAGTCAGATTAATATTCGTTCCGATGTTGTAACCCTGCAACCGGCCGTTCCAGTCGTAATCGATCCCGCTGAACTTACCCCAGTTGGCACGAATGATCTTTCCTGTTGGATTGGATTTTGTGCTATTGCGGTGGTAGAACATTGCCGAATTAATATTTGTTCGACGGCTGAATCCGGCATCGGACCGAAAATCTTTGCTTCTGCCAACGAACTCAACAAACCATCCCTTCCGGTCGGTCGAATAGTCAATGTTTCCGTAATAGGCCATTCCATTGCCCGTTCTGTAATTCTGATAACGTGGATCGTTAACCGTATCCACACTGAAAAAAGGAATGTTACTGATCCCCGTACCGCAAATGTCCCAATTTCGTTGGGCCTGTACCGGATCGGCATTACGGTCAAAGTTGCGATCGACGAAACACCGCCGCGAGTTTGAACCCACTGCCTGGAAAAGGGCGGTTGTCTTTGGATTGAGTTTGAAACGGCCGTCAACACTTGCGACAAAATTCTTCTGTTCCGGAAAGCTTCGATACGAGCTAAAAAAACCAATATTATTATCTTTTCCAATATCTCGTTTCACTCGAAGGATAGCAGAGCTGGCATTCTTGCCGATAAACTCCTGTATGCGAGGGATCTGATTGACGTTATTCAGATCGTCTTCGCCATAGTTTCCCGGCGCCTTGTCAGAAGCGGCTAGGAAACCAAAGGATGTTTTTCCGATCTTGCCGGTGAGCTTCCCTGCAAAATCCGGGTCGACTATATTGCGGGAGTAATAGATCGCTATCGGCGTTGAAAAGACGTCCGCGCCTTCGAGGAAAAACGGCCGCTTCTCCTGAAAAAATATTGGAAAACGCTGGTTTGCAGTGATTACCGGCGCATCTGCCTCGATCTCAGCATAGTCAGGATTGTAGGTTGCATCGAGAGTGATATTTGGAGAGATCGTGTACTTTAGCGTTACACCTATATCTTCCCTGATCGGGTTGTTCACGAATCGTTCGCCCGCAAGTCCGCCGAGATTTGGTGTTCCAAGGGGGCCGGTAAAAAACACTCTTGCGCGGT
>JBJMGN010000408.1:0-3185 GCA_045807885.1 Pyrinomonadaceae bacterium
TGTCTTAACCGTCGGCTTAAATCGACGGCAATTCAAATGAAATTCAAATTTAACGAAGAAGTCACGGGTGCTCTGCATTTTGATTCACCGATCGTTGCGCTCGAATCGACTGTAATTGCTCACGGCCTTCCTTACCCCGAAAACATTGAAACTGCCTATAAACTCGAACGCATTATTCGAGATAACGGTGCGGTACCTGCGACGGTGGGCGTGTTCGGCGGCGAAATATGTGTCGGACTGAACGAGGACCAGTTTGAAAAACTCGCGACCGGTAAAGATGTACGAAAGATCTCTCGGCGCGACCTTCCGGTTGCTATTTCTAAAAAGCTCGACGGTGCGACGACCGTTGCCACGACTGCCTTTATCGCCCATCGTTCCGGAATTAAGATCTTTGCTACGGGCGGTATAGGCGGTGTTCATCGCGGTGATTTGAACGACATTTCAGCAGACCTTCCGGAATTAGCAAACACGCCGATCACCGTTGTTTGTTCCGGGGCGAAGATCGTGCTCGATCTTCCGGCAACACGTGAATGGCTGGAAACAAACGGAATCGCCATCGTAGGATGGAAGTGTGACGAAATGCCGGCATTCTATTCGGCGTCGAGCGGCCTTTCAGTTGACGAGAGAGTAGAAACTGCCCGCGAAGCAGCACAGGCGATAATTGCCCGCGACGATCTTGAAATGAAGAACGCGATCATCTTAGCGGTTCCCGTCCCGGCCGAATTCGAGATGGCGTTGACTGAACTGGAATCGTTGCTCGCTGAATCGCTAAAGGCCGCCGCAATGCAAAGAATAAAAGGGAAAGATGTAACTCCGTTTCTTCTAAGCGAAATGTCTACGAGAAGCAACGGCAAAACGCTCGCTGCGAATATCGCACTTCTTGAAAACAATGCGAAGGTAGCGGCGCAGATCGCCATCGCGATCTGATCCAGAAACTGCCCTTATCCTCAAAAGCTGGTTTCAGTCCTGAGCGCCTGCCTGGGAACGCTCACCGATCGTTTCAAGACGTTTGCGTGCTTCAGCGGCCTCAGGTGAGGTACCAAACTTTTCAACCAGTCTCCGCCAACTCGCACCATCGTAGTAATACAATTTCGTCGTCGCGTTAAATCGAAATGTAACACCCAGCTTCCGGTATCGGTCGAGGCCGACGTAATTCAAATAATAACTGTGAAGAGGAGCGGCGGATGCTGCCATCTCGCGACGATCCAATCTGCTGGTGGCGTCCTTAGACAACCGGATCGCAGTTTCCTGGCAGAGGTCGCCAAATAGCAACAAGATGGCGGGGCTATATTTTGAATCCGGGTAAAGCGTGAAGTAAAACGCGGCAAGCTCGATCTGATCGAAACCGTTCATCGCCTGAACGAGCTTTGCCAGCCGCTCTTCGTCGTCAGGGCGGAATTTCCCGAAAACGGCATCGGCCTGCACCCAACCGTAGTTCTTAGGTTCTGCAGTGACCTTAAAGAATTTGACGCCGTCAGCCTCGGACACGCCCAGGATCTTCACCTCACGCCCGCGACGCATTCGCTGAATTCCTTCGGCAAACAGGCTTGGAAATACGCGCAGCACTGAAAGCGTTTCGTCCATAACGACCGCCGTTTTACCGATTTCTTTTGATCTGGCCCCGGATGCCGGAACCGGTTTCGAAGTGACGCGCCTGTTTTTCTGGGCATACAGGTCGAACGAAGAAAAGAGCGTGAAAAGTAAAATGAGAATAGGGAATAGAGTCTTCATTTTATTCCTATTTATTTACCGATCTTCCCGCGACACTTACATGATGCAGGTGGCAAATAGCTGTTGCGAGCGCATCGGCAGCATCGTGAGGCGTCGGGACAGTTTTCAGTTTTAGTAAGACCTTTACCATCATTCCCACCTGCTGTTTTTCCGCGTTGCCATATCCGACAACCGTTTGCTTTATCAGCCGGGGAGCGTATTCAGCGATCTGAAGCCCACGCTGTTCGGCGAGTACGAGGATCACTCCGCGCACCTGGCCAAGCTTTAAGGCGACGGACGCATTTTTTGCATAAAAAGCTTCCTCGATCGAAAGCACGTCTGGCTCAAATCGGCCGATCACTTCAGAAACGCCATCGTAGATCGTCAACAGCCGTCTGGAGAATGCCTGTTTCGGGCTTGCTTTAACGGTCCCGAAATCGACGGCGGCATACTTCGATGCCGAACCATCGACCACGCCCCATCCCAGCGTCTCGCTCCCCGGATCGATGCCTAAAATACGCATTAACAACTACTTAAGAAAAAGTTTGAGAAAAGATAACCGAAATTTTTCGCCAAGACAAGTGCAACTGTGTTTCGGCAAATACGTTTGTAAATCGAATGATAAGCAATTATCCTTTTTAAGGTATCCGATTCACCGAAATGGACCAAAAAACTGCCCAAAACGGCATGGCGAGGCCGCTTGAATCCGTTCGAATACTGCTCACGCAAATCATTGATTATGCTGGGCTTTTTCCGCCGTCGCAATGCTCGATGAGCGAGGCCGTGCTGAATTTCGCCACCTATCGAAACAGCAACTATGGCTGGATGCTGGGCCGATTTGTCCTGCCGGCAGCTCGACTGGATGAATTTCTGGAAAGTGCGGGCGAATTCGTTTCACGCGAAGGAAAGCCGTGGCAGTTGGCCGTCATCGCGGGCGAAGACATCAACGATACACTCAAACGCATCGCGGCTTTCAATGCAGCCAATGCCCCGGGAATAATTTGCGATACCTTGGAAGTGCGGGCCAACACGGTTTCAAAGATCGAGAACACCGTGAAGGCTTTGCCTAAGGGTTTGACTGCCTACTTCGAGATCGGATTGGGCGATGCCTTCGTAGATCTCGTAACCGCGCTCGCGATGCTTGAACAGCATGCGAAGATACGCACCGGCGGGGTGATCCGCGAAGATTTCCCTGCCTCGCGCGACATAATCAGGTTTGTTCGAACATGCATGGCGGCCAACGTCCCGTTCAAGGCGACCGCCGGGCTGCATCATCCGCTTCGGTGTTTCAAACCGCTGACCTACGCGGAAGACGCCCCGCAGGGAACGATGCACGGCTTTCTGAACATGCTGATGATGACCGGTTTTGCACGGGAAAGTTTTCGCTCCGGCGTGCTCGAAGAAATAATTGAAGAGGAATTCGAAGAAGTTTTTGAATTTACGGCCGCAGGCGCCACATGGCGGGGCGAGCATTT
>JBJMGN010000409.1:0-6856 GCA_045807885.1 Pyrinomonadaceae bacterium
CAGTCGTTCATTGGCGAATGGGTCGGCGATATTTCTATGGGACCTAATGCGCCTCGTACCGCCAATACAACTCTCCGGATCAAAGTCGTCGATGGCCGCGTGTACGGAGAAACAATAGTGCGCAGAAATGAGGGCGGCGATCTAACTATGAAATGGGACTATTTCAAAATCACGCCCCAAGGAATCAACTGGGGTAGATTAAACGAAAGACAGCCTCGCGCCATTATGCTCTTTGAAGGCAAACTTGAAGGTGACACCCTTTACGGAAAAGGACAATTCGCCGGTATTAAATTGGAAGACCCACCCCCGCCGCTTAACTTTCAGTTCAAGCGAGTTCGAAAGTAGCAGTTTCTTATGAATCCACCATCGCAAGTACCAATCTTCCGACAATAAATGAAGAATAAAACTGCCGCTCGACCCTTAAGACGGCCAGCTAGCGACGGAACATCAAAGCTAAAAGATAAAGTGAGTTGCAGAATCAAAAATGCGTCAAGCTGGGTCGTCTAACGTTTCCAATAATTTCTGATCTTAAGATCGAGCATCGGAAAGGCGCAGTATTCGACATTACGGCCTGACTCGCGAAGTTTGATCACCATCGGGATAGCTGCATCTGCATTTCGCGTATGAACGATTATCGTCGCCGCTCGCTGCAGGTCGGAGTTCTCATTTAGCCACTCAGCGATCGCCATGCCGGTTCGCGCGTCGTCGCCGTGTTCATTCGATTCGTAATGATGCGGCAGAAGGTCGTGGTCCAAAAAGATCGCATCGTAAGATCTGGCGGCCAAAAGCTCCTTGGCCTTTTCCACGTCTTCTGCTACGTCCAGGCCATCGCCTTCAAATCGTTTCTCAAACCATTTATGCCGCCGGGTGTCATCATCAAGCAAAAACACGCTGATAGGCGTGCGTTCGGCCGCCGGATCGGCGAGGCCGTATCGTAACAATAAATTGCGAAAAACTCCCATAAATTCAGTGTTTGAATAACGTACGATATTAACATAGGGCAAGTTCGTTAGATATTCGGCATCGGTTAGCGAGTTTGCTATAATCGCTTTCCGCTCTATGGCAAAGTCAGAAGAAAAGAGAAAATTGTCGGTTGTGCCGGCCGGTGTTAGCCGGTCTTCTACGACCGGTGATTCCCAAGTGTGCCAGAAATGTTACGGGAGCGGAATGGAGATCATTCCCGGCAAAGGCGCTCGTCAATGCGAGTGTCAAAAACAGCTCAGTAAGAACAATCCATTCGACAAAGTTCGTGTCCCGCGACGCTATGATGAGTGTCATTTCAACAGCTACGAACCGACAAACCCATCACAAACCCAAGCTGTCCGTTTCGCGATGAAATTTACACAAGAGTTTCCTGCGGTCGATCAGGGTTTGTTGTTGACGGGGCCGGTCGGAGTAGGAAAGACGCACCTCGCGGTTTCGATTTTGAAAGGCCTCACCGAACGCGGCGGATTTTCCTGCTTGTTTTACGAATTCGGTTCCCTGCTAAAAGAAATTCAGGATTCGTATAACTCATTCACCCGCACGTCGGAGCTCGGTGTTCTTTCGCCAGTTTTGAACGTGGACGTTTTGGTACTTGATGAACTAGGTGCGTCAAAGCCGACCGATTGGGTAAAAGACACGATGGCCCACATTATCAACACCCGCTACAACGATAAGAAGCACACCATCTTCACCACAAACTACCTCGATGAGCGCCAGGGTAACGAAGAAACACTCGAGGACCGAATCGGGATCCGTCAACGCTCGCGGCTTTTCGAGATGTGCAAAACTATCGAAATAAAAGGCGCGGATTATCGAAAAACGAAGTACGCACGGTTTTAACTCGCCTTCTGAACCAAGGGCTTTTTCGCCCATATAAGCCGAATCAAAAGTGAGCCCGCAAGGACCAGCCCGAATAGCGCCGGATACAAAATGTCCGACTTTACGATCATCCAAAAATGAATGACGCCGAGGATCGCAGCAACATAGGTCAATTTATGTAATCGGGCCCAATTCTTTCCACCGAGCCGTTTGACCATTCTGTTCGTCGACGTGATCGCAAGCGGAATAAGCAGTGTGAATGCGATCATCCCGATCGCAATAAAAGGGCGTTGAATCACATCGGCGACGATAGCCGAAATTCCAAGGCTCTTGTCGAAAATGCTGTATGTGATGAGATGCAGCGAGCCATAAAAAAAAGCGAAAAGCCCGAGCATTCGCCTGTATTTTATTAAAGAATTCCATCCGAACAATTTGCGCAGCGGCGTTACGGCGAGCGTGATCAGCAAAAATGTAAGCGTAAGAACGCCGGTAGTTCTCAGGAAGAACTCGATCGGATTCGCTCCCAGGCGCCGGTTCACCGCATCGAATGCCAATAACGCCAGCGGAACGAGCGCGTTCACCGAAATTAGGAGTTTGTAAAAACGAACGTCGTTCATCAAAAATATTTTGAAAGGTCCATCCCCTGGTAGAGATGGGCAACCTCATCCGCGTATCCGTTGAACAGCATAGTGTCGCGCATTGATAATTCACCGATTCGCCGCTCGGTCGCCTGCGACCATCTCACCGGGCTGACGTCTGGATTCACATTCGAATAAAAACCGTACCATTCGGGAACTGCATTGCTCCACGTAGTCGGCGGCTCGGTGTCGGTCAAAGTGATCTTCACGATCGACTTGATGCTCTTGAATCCATATTTCCATGGGACAACCAAACGCACCGGAGCTCCGTTCTGATTCGGCATCTGCTTTCCATAAAGTCCGGTCGCAAGTATCGTGAGCGGATGAAATGCCTCATCCAGTCTTAAGCCCTCGACATAGGGAAAATCGATACCTGCAGAAAATGATGACTGCATCGCTTTTCGATCGTAATGTGTTTCGAAAGCGACATACTTCGCGGTTCCCAGCGGCTCGACCTGATCAAGAAGCGATTTCAAGGGAAAGCCGACCCACGGAATTACCATCGACCACGCCTCCACGCAGCGAAATCGATAGATTCGTTCTTCTTGCGGAAACTTCAGGATCTCTTCGATATCAAATATCTTTGGCTTCTGCACAAGCCCGCCGACCTCGACAGCCCAGGGCCTCGTAATAAGCTTTTTGGCTTGCTTCGCCACCTCTCGTTTGTCGGTAGAAAACTCGTAGAAATTGTTGTAGTTCGTTATGTCTTCAAACGAATTCGGTTCCCCGACCAGCGGAATTTCCTTCGGCATTTCGACATTTGAGATCGCGGCAGTTTCGGTCGACTGCGCGGGTTGCGGATTGAAAAAACGATAGGTGAGCCCTGTTGCCGCAGCCGTTCCTGCAACTAGACCTGCACGAATAAAATTCCGCCGGTTCAGGTACAGGTGCTCCGGAGTGACTTCGGAAGCTTTCGGTTCTGAATCTCGCTTTAGTGCCATTTAATTAAGGAATTCGTTCCTCTGATCGGTTCGGTTTCAAGAATTTATCACGTATTTAGATGGTGAAATTGAAAGGTTAGAAACCAATGATGTTCATACAAGCTGTTTAAACAAAGTTGTACCATTTTGACCGAAACGATGTATAATAATCTTCCGGCAGGTGCTCATCTTGCCTATCCCACCCATCCTACCTGTTTATATGCTCTCCACGAATCAAATTTTACATAAGGGCCGCTACCGCGTCACCAATCAATTTGAGACTGCCGGAATGTACGAGGCGTACGATACCGTCAACAAATCGAAGGTTGTGCTAAAGGAGACCCTAGCTACGTCCGGAAAGGTTGTGACTACGTCTCAGCGCGAAGCGTCTGACCTGGCATTTAGCAATTCTGCGACGGTACTCACTAAGTTTAAGCATGAGGCACTCGTCGGCGTTAAAGATTACTTTTCAGAAGTTGAGCGACAATATCTGGTGCTTGAGCCGTTGAGCGAGTTTGATCTAACGCGGTTTCTACAGCCTGATACCTCACGGCCGAAAATAGAATTGGTTCTGCGTTGGACGGAGCAGCTGTTGGACGCAATGAATTACCTGCACAAACTTTCCCCGCCGGTCATTCATGGCGACATCCGCCCTGAAAACATTCGATTTACTTCTGATGATGAGCTCAAGCTTCTAACTGCCGAAATCGAGACAATTCCGGGCACGGATTCGAACCGAAAAACGGCAGACCGGGTCGACGAAGCCGCCGCGATACATTACCAGCCGCTCGAACAATTTTGGTCGCAGCTTGACTCGGTATCGCAACGGTCGCTGCTCAGGAACTACGACGAAGCCGCGGAGCGTATGCTCAAACAGGCCCCCGATGCGCGAAGCGATATTTATTCGCTTGGAGCGTGCCTCTATCATGTGTTAACAGGAATCCCTCCGATCGATGCTTTGGATCGATCAACTGCACTTTCCGAGGGGAAACCAGATCCGCTGAAGAATCCGTGTGAAATCGACGGCACTTTGACCGTTGAAGTCTCCAACATGGTGATGAAGGCAATGGAAGTTCGCCGCGAACTTCGATTCTACTCAGCTGCCGTGATGATCCAGGTCGTGAAAACCGTAAAGGCCTTGATCGTGGAACAAAGTGCGGAAGTTTCTGATGGCCCTCTCTTGAACCAAAAAAAGGAAGATTCGATCGAGTCTCGGCTTGAACTCGAACGATCAAAAACGAAAGCCCGTCAGCTTGAACTTGAAGCCGAGCAAGCACATCTTGAAGAAGAACAGAAGCGAATCGAAGAACGGCGTCTGGCACTTGAAACGGAGAAGCAGAATCAGCTTGCCGAAGTAAAGCGCCTTGAACTCGAGGCCGAAAACGCGCGGAAGCATGTTGAGCAGGAACGGCGTCTACAGGAAAAGCGTCGTTTAGAAGCTGAAGCTGAACAAGAATGTGAACGCGCGGCTCAACACCTTGCAGAGATTGAAGCATCAGAAGAAGCCAGGCGTGCAGAGGCGGAACGCCTTGGACGTGAAGCTGAGGAAGCACACAAACAAGCGGAAGAGCGGCTTTTGCAATTTCAGGCCGAGCAGGAACATCACCGCACCGAACAACAGGCAGTTGCGGAAAAGGTTAAGGACGAGCTGCGCCGCGCTGAAATGCGGTTAAAGGAGCTTTCGAACCACGATGCCCTTGATGAGGTTAATTCTGAGAGTGCCGTGTTGGCGCGGGATCAAAAGACCGTTGAATCTGATGTAATCGCGACTCCGACAAATTATTCAACGACGACGGACTTGCCCAGTTTGATGTTTGAAGTCGATCAAAAACGTTCATCGATGGGGATCAAAACTCCGTTGATCGGCGTAGGTGTAGGTCTGATGTTGCTTTTAGGAGTGGGACTATGGTTTTCCGCTAATTCCGTTAGTAGTCCCGATCCGGCCGTTCAGAGCACTCAAATGTCGCTTTCAGCTCAGGCCGCGAATTCGGAAACGGTCACTGTTCCGCCTCCGGCAGAGCAGTCTACTTTTGAAACACAAGCCGCGGCGGCCCAGCCTTCGCCTTCAGGTGAATCCTCGGCGAATACCTCGATTGGGCCAATTGAAACGTCTTTAGCACCGAGCGACGCAGCGGTACAAAACGACCGCCTTAAACAAAACCCGCCTGCGAAAAAACCAAATTCGGCGAAGCCCACCGCACCGAAAAAAAAGGTCACAGCTGATGATCTTATCAACGACAACTAAGCATTTAGAGGATAAAAATATGACACGGTCATTTCTCATTGCGTTTTTCCAAGGCAAAATGGGAATTCTTGCGATATTTTGCGCCCTGCTCTTAGCGTTTCCAGGCCTGTCGCTCCACGCACAGCCCGCACAATTGACGCTTGCTGATTTGCTGATCGGACTGCGCTCGAAAAAGGCGACACTGGAAGACCGGAATTCGATCCTTACCGAAGCGGTCTCCGTTCGCGGGGTTACGTTCACGCTTACGCCGGAGATTGAAAAGGAATTGACGGCAACAGGCGCCGGTCGTGGGTTGATCGATTCTATTCGAAAAAAAGCCCAGATCGTAAAAGCTGCAATGACCAGTTCCTCGTTGCCTGACGCGGCCGTGAAGCCAGAAGTGAAACCGCCACCCCCGGATTTTTCATTCTATGAAAGACGGGCAAGTAGCAGCGCTGCAAAAGGTGAGATCGATCAAGCGATCGCGGACTATACCAAAGCCATCGAAATGAATCCATCAGGAACAAATGCCTTTTTGGGTCGAGGTGCGGCCCACTTGGCAAAGAAACTTTGGGATCTCGCAATTGCAGACTATTCGAAAGTTTTGGAAATGTCTCCAAATAATGCAACGGCCTTTGCTGGGCGCGCCGACGCGTACGAAAAACGTGGAGACCTTGAGCACGCCTCCCAGGACGTCAATAAATTGATCGAGATCGAGCCGGATAATCAGGCTGCAAAATCAAACGCGGCACGTCTCCAAACAGAGTTGAACAGGCTTGCCGAACTGGCGAAACCGCAACCGGTTCCTGCGACTGTTTCGAAGCCTGCCGCACCGGAGTTTTTAAATGTCGGAGCCCTTACTGAAGCGAATGCGACGCACATGCCGAAGCCGAACTATCCTCAAATTGCGTATAAAGCTCATATCGGCGGCAAGGTGACTGTAGAGGTGGAGCTTAACGAAGAAGGAAGTGTGACCTCCGCTAATGCGGTGGACGGACATGTTCTTATGCGGCGGGAGTGCGAAGCTGCGGCACGTGCCTCCAAATTCAAACCGGCACTGTACGACGGCAAGCCAATAAAAGCGAAAGGCACTATCGTCTATAATTTCGTAAATACTGCCCGAAACTAATAACTACCAACTGCGACGTCGGAGGTGAGCCCCCTGGCTTCCTGTGCGATCTTTACACCTACGCTCGCGCCGATTCGCGTTGCGCCGGCTTCGAACATAGCACGCGCGTCGTCAATTCCCTTTACTCCGCCCGATGCCTTAA
>JBJMGN010000410.1:0-4348 GCA_045807885.1 Pyrinomonadaceae bacterium
AAAGCACTTTTGTTGACACTTATTTCGCGGTCCGAGGTCTTTAGAGTCGTCACATCGCCACTTGAACTGCTGCGCATTCTCGGATTTACCCCGATAAACGAATATCTCGCGAGGTTTGCTCCGCCCTCGACCGATTCAAGCAAAAATGAATCTTCACCCTCTTCCGCAAGCTTCAAGTACACGGCGAGAGGCGTCAGAAGATCCGCCGCCATTGTTTCAATAACCGGAACCAATACGTTTTGAACGTCCACGACTTCGTTTTTATCTTTCGAAAACATAAAAAGCCGCCGAAACATTTCGTCCGGCGGCGTTATCGTAACAACATTTCTGAAAAACTTTAGGGATTGCCTGCAGAATTCTTGTTCGACGAACGCGCGCTAGTTTGCCAGGCCCACCAGGAAACCGCTATTACATTTGTACGAATAGAATTCACCAACGAATTTTTACCAGAATTCGGCGAGACATGTCAATCACATTCTTTCCGGCACTTCTACGCCCATGGTCGCCAAAGCAGCGGTCAATGACCTTCGCACGCGATCAGCCGCGGCGACGAATATGGCTCGCTTGACCTGGTCCGGCTCGGGAATGATCTTATGGTTGTGATAGAAAAGGTTGAAAGTCTTCGCCAAATTGAATGTATATTTTGCCAGTATTGCAGGTTCGTTCTGCGTCTCTGCCTGGCGCAAAGCTTCTTCAAGCCGAGCGGCTAACATTGATAATTCCCAAATATCATCGCCGGCAGGCCCTGAAAATGTTGCGCCCAAATCGATGTCTTTCAGCGTTGCAACTATTTCTTCGAACGATTCGCCCCGCTCTTCAAGTTTTCGAAATATCGAGTTAGCCCTGACAGCGGAATACTGGCAAAAACATCCAGTTTCGCCTTCGAACGAAAGTGCTTCCTTAAAGTCGAAAACAATAATGGTTGTTCGCGTGAATTTTAACAGGAAATAGCGTAACGCTCCGACTGCGATCTGGTGCGCGATATGCCTCTTTTCCTCGGACCCAGTGTCGGGGTGACGAGATTCGACCTCTCCAAGGGCATTCGCTTCAAGCCGGTCCAAAAGATCATCAACCTTAACACCAAGGCCCTTTCGTCCGCTCATTTCAATAAACGATCGCGAACGGTCTGCTTCGGAAAGTTGAAACCCCAATTCTTCCGCAGCTGCCGGCGACAGCGCGACCATTTCGTATGACAAATGCACGCTTGCGGTCTCCCCCTTTTCAGGATCGATCGCGGCCACGCCCTTGCGGACGATATCCTGCGGATAGGACTGTCGTGTGTCTATAACGTTGTAAATTGTCGTGCCGTGCCCGAATGACGGCGCGCCTTTCTGACCATCTCCCTCGTTTGACGTCGTTATCCAGGTGATTGAGCCGTCCTTATTCTCGTGAAACGGTTTGTAGTGAAAGTCGAGGCCAAGAATACCCAGCTTCCACATTTGGTATGCGATGTCCTTACCCGTGTAGGTCACAGTTCCGTTTGACCGAACAAGGATCTTGTCTGCCTCATGCTCGTCGGTACCGGAATGTTCTTCGAACGGCATAACCCAGCAGCCGGCGTGCTTGCCTTCCGATTCATACCGAACAACGCCGAGCTGCTTCATTTGCTCGAACGCCTTTTCCCAAAAATGAAGATGAAGGATCTCCGATTCGCGCGGCAGTAGGTCGTATCGGATAGAAAACCGCTCCATCGTGTCCAAAATGCATTCGACGTTTCTGGTAGCTACATAGTCGGCAAGGTCCGAGATCACATTGTCGCCTTCTTCTAGCTCATGAAGCACTTCGGCCCGTCTCGCTTTTAATTCCTCGTTTCGCAGATATTCCTGCCCGACCTTTGTGTAAAGATCCCAGCAGTAATAATCAAAGGTCTTGCCGTTTGCTTTGAGGTCGGCGTCCAGCTGTTTGATCGAATCGAGATCGCGGTTTTCGAGATGTACAAAACCCACGACCACGTCAGCAACCTGCACACCCGTGTTGTCGATGTAGTTTTGGACTTCGACAGTTTTGCCGTTTGCTTTCAAAATTCGCTGAAACGTGTCCCCCAGGACCGAATTGCGCAAATGGCCGACGTGAGCTGCTTTGTTAGGGTTTACAGATGTATGTTCGACGCACACTTTAGGAGCGTCAATAGCCGCTCTCTTAGGGACAGGCTCGGTTTCGAGATTTTCCACGAAGAATTTCGAGCGTTTATAAAAGACATTCAGATAGCCGGGACCTGCGATCTCGATCCGTTCGATGAAATCAAATTGCTCCAGTTCGGATTTTAGTTGTTCGGCTATCGCACGGGGGTTTTGCTTCTCGCCGGTGGCCTGTTTTACCAGCTTTGCGAGCTCAAAAGCGACAGGAAAAGCGACGTCACCCAACTTCGTATTCGGTGGAATTTCCGAGGCGACCTGCTCCAGATCTATGTCGAAAAGGGTTTTTGAGGCATCGCGAACTTTTGCGCGCAAGGCGCTTTGGATTTCAGTAACGGTCATTCTGTTTAGTTCTCTGGTCGAGACAAAAACAGTGATTATACGGCGAATTGCTGCGGATAGCCAAAGTTCAGCGAATTGAGACTGTCAAATTGTAGGTCGTAGCTCCAGCCAGGTTGTCAACGCAGACCGACTGATCGCCCGGAACTTCAATGACATATGAGTAGCTCGTTTCGCCGCTCTCGAAGATCGCGACCTTCCCCGATTTGGAACTAAGAGTTGCATTGAAAGACTGGCCCTTCTTCGCATTTGCAAAATAGCAGACGCGGCCGCCCGCCCCGACGCGGCCTGTCATCGTGGCCGATGTTCGGCCCTTCGGAAACCGGATTCGGATGTCCTGAGAAGCGATCGAAATAGAAGCGAAAAGGAAAACGGAAATGAACAGGGAGACAAAGATGGTTGAACGCACAACTAACCCTCCGAGGTCCGAATTTTTGGCAAATTTCTTTTCGAAATGAAAAACGCTAAAATCTAGCGGTTATGCGGACACTGTACTTCGATTGTTTTGCCGGCGCAAGCGGGAACATGATCCTCGGTGCGCTCATCGCCGCAGGCGTCGATGCCGATGGTCTGACGGTTGAACTGGCGAAGCTGGATCTCCCCGATTTTGATCTAGAAGTTGAGAAGGTCGACCGTTCCGGAATTTCAGCAATGCATGTGAACGTGGCCGTACCGGACGAAGCCAAACATCGTCATCTGGACAAGATCGAATCGCTGATCAAAAACTCAACAATTTCCGAATCGGCAAAAGAACGATCGATCGAGATCTTTCGACGGCTTGCGGCGGCGGAAGCAAAGGTTCATGGCATCGATATTTCTAAGGTGCATTTCCACGAGGTTGGCGGACTCGATGCGATCATCGATATCGTTGGGGCCTGTATAGGTTTCGAGCTCCTGGGAATAGAGCGATTTATTTGTTCGAAGATCCACGTCGGAAGCGGTTTTGTCGAAATGGAACATGGTAAGTTTCCAGTTCCGCCGCCTGCTGTTGCTGAATTGCTAAGTGGGATCCCGATCTATTCAACCGAGGTCTTAGGCGAGTTAATTACCCCGACCGGTGCAGCCCTAATATCAACCCTGTGTGAGACTTACGGTGTATTGCCTGACATGGCGGTTGAGGTTGTGTCCTACGGCGCTGGAACCCGGAAATACGAGAAATTTCCCAACGTTCTCCGCCTTTTGATCGGCGAAACCGCTGATAGTGCGATAGATCGATCATCTGACAATAACCAACTTGTTCTACTGGAAACAAACATCGATGATTCTACGCCGCAAGTGCTCGGGTTCGTAATGGAACGAGCTCTCGATCTCGGAGCAAACGACTTCTGGTTCACGCCGATCCAGATGAAAAAGAGCCGGCCTGCGACAATGCTCTCTGTACTTTGCGAAGAAAAACTAAAAGAAACGATTTTCGAACTTCTCTATTCTGAAACCACCACACTTGGGATCAGAGTTCGACGTGTCGACCGCGACGTTTTGGAACGCGAATCAGTTTCGGTTAATACGCGATTCGGGAGCATCGATGTCAAGATCGGACGTCGCGGAGATCGCATCGTAAATGTGATGCCCGAATATGATCAAGTAAAGGCAGCGGCCGTTACCCATAAAGTTTCGTTTGACGAAGTCCGCGATGCAGCGATTAGAGCTATGGATTCCGCAGCGTTGGTTGCTAGAAAATAAAACGTTCGATCAAAAATGGCTAAGAAAAAAATAAATAAGTTCGATGCGAAAAAGATCGCAGCGGGAGTTAGGCTGATCCTCGAAGGGATCGGCGAAGATCCGGACCGCGATGGACTCAAAAAGACCCCTGAACGAGTCGCTGATTTTTACGCTGAACTTACCGAAGGATCACGGCTCGATCCAAAGGACCAGAT
>JBJMGN010000411.1:0-5004 GCA_045807885.1 Pyrinomonadaceae bacterium
ATAAAATAGCCCATGGTGAGTCCCAGGAAACCGACCATTACGTAAACGAAAGTCAGTGGGAAATTGTATTCGGGGTCAGCGACATAATTCAGGAAATAATAATTCGACAGTCCAATTGTCAGGCTCCATCCGCCGAGAAAGAACATCGGAAAAAAATATGTAAGGGCTGCGAATGCTAGCGGATTGGTGAAATTAAATTCGCTGCGGAACTTCAACAAAAGGCACGGAATTACGATCACGACACCGGTCGCTAGGACCCAAGGAATCAAGTATGGCCTTTCGATACTGATCGGCATGCCTTCGACACCGAAAATTAACATGAACAAGCTCGCCAAGCCTGAAAACATAAGGACGAGCGCGACGACCAGCAAAACGGTGTATCCGCGACCGCGACTTTCGGGTGAAACAGGAAGGCGATGGCTCAAAGCTTCGTGCATTTACAAAAAAATACCATACAAATCATACAGTCTGACGGCGGCGAACTGCTAGTTTCCGTGCAAATTGATCGAAACCTTTCGAAATGCAGCTGGTTGCGGTAACTTTTTCGGGCTTTCAAACGTCTAAGCGTAAAACGTCACATTTTGATGAGCGACGGTGTATTCTGTTTGTGACGCTAATATTTTGAACGTTTTCACGCGGACAAACCTTTTTCTTTAAACCGCGTAAACAATGCAGTGTTGAACAATCAAACCCGCTGCGAACCTCAGGATCGAAATGGCGCGTTTTCGGCGCCGCATCTCTTTAGCGCCCTTCCATCCAGCATTAGTTTTCAAGGAGGATCGACCATGCCCCGAGTTTTAGTGATCATCACGGTCATATGTTTCGCCGCTTTTTCAGGATTGTCGCAGACGTCGCGGCCGCGGGCATCAGGCACGCCGGAACTGAAGAACGACACACCAAAAAGCACGTCGAACAAGCCTCCGACCATCAATAATCAGGGGAAACCACCTGTTTCGAATAAACCGGCGAAGGAAGAAGATGCGGTTTTCACGGTAGATACTAATCTGATCACAACGCCGGTTTCTGTGCTTGACCGGCAAGGTCGTTTTATTCCCGGACTTAAAAAGAAGGATTTTAAGATCTACGAAGACGGCGTGCTGCAAACGATCGACACGTTTCTGTCCTCTGAAATGCCGTTCACTGTTGTTTTGATGATCGATGTAAGTCCGTCGACACGGTATAAACTGGACGATATACATTACGCTGCAATCACCTTCGTAAATCAGCTTAGGCCGGCCGATAAGGTAATGGTCGTGGCATTCGACCAGCGAGTAAAAATTCTCGCCGAGCCGACCACTGACCGCAAAGAACTCTTCGGCGCGATCTATAAAGCGCAGTTCGGTAGCGGAACCAGCCTTTACGATGCCGTCGATTATGTTTCGAATCTTGAGCTTGTCACTTCACCGGGCCGAAAGGCGATAGTTTTATTCACGGACGGCGTCGACACCACATCCAGGCGGTCCAGCTATGAAAGCACCATTGCGGGCATTGAAGAAATAGATGCGTTGATCTATCCGATCCGGTATAACACCCAGCAGGGAAATACTATGCCGAATATGGGGGTTGATCCGAGCGTATACGCACAGCTGCCGCAGTCTGTTCGAGACATGATATCCCGAAATGTAACGCGCAATGTCGGACGGGGCCAAAGCGCCGAGGAATATGCTACCGGCCGCGCCTATCTCGAGGCTCTGGCAACTACGAGCGGCGGCAGGAGCTTTGATGCCGAGACCCTTACAAACCTTGAAGCGTCGTTTTCGAACGTGGCTGAGGAACTCCGGCGACAATATTCCCTGGGTTATTACTCAAACAAGGAAGGCCAGCCGGGTGACCGTAAACATATCAAGATCCAGGTTCTGCGGCCTGGGAGTGTAGTTCGCTCGAAGACAACCTACATTGTTAAGGACAAGGAAGAAAGCAAGACCGGCGAGCCAACACTTTCGGGAACAAACGGCGTGAAATAAAGAACTTATATCGTTGCCCAATTGGGCAACGCAGCAAATTAATAAGAGGTGGACCAAACACGTTCACCTCTTTTTTCGTTATTGAAACCTCCCGCCCTTGCAGCGCGTATTGCACCTCGGATAAACTTTCAAAAATCATAGACATAGCGGCTCGTACGGGTTTTTGAGTAGAACTCGATGCGACCCGCGTCCAAACAAACGAGGAAATACTATGCGTCTTGCCGACCCCCTGAGAAAAGTATTCGCAATATTGGCAATTGCCTTCGTCTCGCTGCCCCTGCCTGCGTTAGCGCAGGATGAAAAGAAAGAGCCCGAGAAGAAAGACGAAAAGAAGGATGAGAAAAAACCCGAGGGTTTGCCGATGAAGCCCGCGGAGACGATCAAGTTCACAACGAACGAGGGCACGTGGATGTCGCTCGATGTCTCGCCTGACGGCAAGACGATCGTCTTCGATATGCTCGGCGATCTTTATACGCTGCCGGTGGAAGGCGGCACCGCGACGCGCATTCAGGGCGGAATGTCTTTTGAAAGCCAGCCGAAATTTTCACCCGACGGCCAGTCGATCGTGTTCCTGAGCGACCGCAGCGGAGCTGAGAACGTTTGGCTTATGAAATCGGACGGCACTGATCCGAAGGCCGTAACAAAAGACACCAAAGCGATGTGGGTCTCCCCGAACTGGACCGAAGACGGCAATTTCATCATCGTGTCGAAATCTGACCAGTCGATCGGTACGTTTCATCCGTTCATGTATCACAAGGACGGCGGCTCGGGCATTAGCATCGGCCCGGCACCGCCGCCGCTTCCCGGCCCCGGCCAGCAGGGACCGCCGCCTCCGCCCCGAACAAATTACATGGGTCTCGTCGCTTCGCCGGACGGCCGCTTTATTTACACTTCGCAGCGGACGGGTGCATTCGGTTACAACGTACAGTTTCCTATCTGGCAGATCTCGCGTTTCGATCGCGATACAGGTGAGTCATCACGGATAACAAATGCGCAGGGCAGTGCGATGCGTCCCGTGATCTCGCCAGACGGCAAGAACATGGTTTATGCGACGCGGTATGAAACGAAGACGGCTCTTCGCGTTCGCAACCTGGAAAGCAATCAGGAACGCTGGCTTATAAACAACGTCACGCGTGACGACCAGGAATCACGTGCGACCCGCGACACTTACCCCGGATATGACTTCATGCCGGACGGCAAATCATTGATCGTCCCGATCAACGGCAAGATCGCTCGCGTAGATTTCGCGTCCGGACAGGCGACAAATATTCCCTTTACAGTGAATGTCGAAGCTGAGATCGGGCCTCGGATCCATTTCGATTATCGCGTAGAAGATTCACCGAATGTTACCGCTCGTCTGATTCGTTACCCGGCCGTCTCGCCCGACGGCAAACGTGTTGCATTCACTGCCTTCAGCAAACTTTACGTTATGGATCTTCCCTCGGGCACGCCTCGTCGGCTCACGTCGGGAACCGAAGGTGAGTTCATGCCTGCGTGGGCACCGGATGGTAAAACGCTTGCATATGTGACATGGACAAAGGCCGGCGGCAGCATCAACTCGATCCCGGTCGAAGGCGGCACTCCGCGGCGTTTGACCACAACGCCTGCGTACTACGTTTCGCCGGCGTATTCGCCAGACGGCTCGAAGATCGTATTTATAACCGGTGCGATCGAAGATCAGCTTTTCGCGGACATTCGCGGCGAGCACGAAGCAAATTCGCCCGAGGAGGCGATGCTTCATAACCCGGACAGCAACGGCGAGATCACGGGCGCCGCCAATTCGACAGGCACTGACCTCAAATACATTCCTGCAAACGGCGGAGCTGCTGTTCATATAGCACCGGCACAGGGACGTTTTCCGCATTTCTCTGACGATCCGAACCGCGTTTACCTTTCGAGCGGCCAGGGCCTGGTTTCGATTCGCCTCGATGGTTACGACAGACGCGTGCATGCTCGCATCACCGGCAAAGGCGTGCCTCCACAGCAGCCTTCCGCAGGCCAAATGATGATCTCGCCCGACCGCAGCCGCGTGTTTCTTGAGTTGCAGGGCAAGCACTACATCGTGACACTGCCCCGCTCGGGACGGGACACCGTAAACATCAGTCTTGCCGCACCAACTTCGAACGTGCCGGTCAAGAAAATGTCGACATTCGGCGGCGATTATCTTGGCTGGTCGCGTGATGGCAAATCTGTGAGCTGGTCGTGGGGTTCGAATTTCTATCGCCAGAACCTTGCAGAAGATAAGCCGGAAACGATCGCGGTGAATGTGACTGCTTCGCGTTCAAAACCGACAGGTTCCGTTGTCTTGACCAACGCCCGGATCGTTACGATGAAAGGCGACGAAGTGATCGAAAAAGGCGACGTGGTAGTGACGGACAACCGAATTGTTGCCGTTGGGCCGGCTGGGAAAGTAACGAAACCGGCCGGAGCAAAAATAGTTGACGCAGCCGGCAAGACCATCATACCGGGATTTGTCGATGTTCACGCTCACATGTGGCCGCCGCGTGATCTGCATCAGTCGCAGGTTTGGCAATACCTGGCGAACCTCGCTTATGGCGTAACGACCACACGTGATCCGCAAAGCTCGACCACCGACGTCTATGCTTATGCCGATCTTGTGGAAACCGGCGACATCCTCGGACCGCGCGTTTACACCACCGGCCCGGGCGTTTTCTCGAGCCTCGGTTTTGACGACAAAGATTCGGTTAGCAACTACATCAAGCGCTACGCCGACGCATACAAGACCGACACCCTCAAGCAGTATGTCGTGGGCGACCGAAACGTGCGTCAGTGGGTCGCGATGGCGTGCGCCGACAACAAGATCACGCCTACCACCGAAGGCGCGCTCGACATGAAGCTGGACCTTTCGCAGATGATCGACGGCTTTTCCGGCAATGAGCACTCGCTGCCGCTGCAGCCGATCTATAACGACGTGATCCAGTTCGTCGCGAAAACGAAGACCTATTACACCCCGACGATCCTTGTAGCGTACGGCAGCCCCTGGACGGAAAATCATTGGTTCGAGACATCGGACGTTTTG
>JBJMGN010000412.1:0-7281 GCA_045807885.1 Pyrinomonadaceae bacterium
GAAATAACTTCGGCAACCGACTGGCCGGTTACAACCGGCTGCATAAGTGGATCTTCACCTTGAATAGCGTGGAGTTCCGCGTTCAGCTTTTTCAACTCGGCCTTAAGAAATTCGGTATCTACGGGCTTTGCCGTTTCCGGCGCAGGAGCTGTAGCCGCTCCGCCCCCACCTTCGTCACCGGGGGAACCATCGGCTTCGGCAACCGCTGCTGCGGCAGACTCCACCGGCGCTCCTCCGCTGGGCTGCGACGCAACGATATCGGCAAGTTTACCCTCGTGCCGGGACATTTCTAGTTTTGACCGAATAGTGCGGATCTGGTCGACAAGCACCTTTTCCTTTTCCCACTGCTCTTTTAGCTTTTCGAGCTCGCCCTCGGTTTCCGTGCGTTTTGCCTTCAGTTCGTCTAAACGTTCACCGTGTTCCGCACCGGTCACCATTTCGCGTTCGAGTGAGTCGATCTCGGACGACAAATTCTGGATACGGCGAGTGGCATCTTCAACCGACGCCGGCGTTGCTCCCTGGCCCATCGCAACTTTTGCACAAGCGGTGTCCAGGACCGAAACAGATTTGTCAGGCAATTGACGTCCGGCGATGTATCGATGGGAAAGCTTGACGCAATCGACTATGGCCTCATCGAGAATCCGCACATTGTGGTGGCCTTCCATCTTGTCGGCGATTCCGCGCATCATCGCAACTGCCTTTTCCTCATCGGGTTCGTCGATCTTGACGACCTGAAACCGACGGGCTAAGGCTGCATCCTTTTCGAAGTATTTCTTGTACTCGGCCCAAGTAGTAGCAGCGATCGTTCGAAGCTCGCCGCGGGCCAATGCCGGTTTTAGAAGGTTCGCGGCATCGTTCTGTCCGGCCGCACCCCCGGCCCCGATCATTGTGTGGGCCTCGTCGATAAACATGATTATCGGTTGAGGCGATGATTTTACTTCGTCGATCACACCCTTCAAGCGACTTTCGAATTCGCCCTTGATTCCTGCGCCGGCCTGTAGAAGCCCGAGATCAAGTGATCGAACTGAGACATTCTTCAGCGGATCCGGAACGTCGCCCTCAGCAATTCGGAGTGCGAAACCTTCTACAACCGCCGTTTTACCGACACCGGCCTCGCCGGTAAGGATCGGATTGTTCTGGCGTCGGCGCGTAAGGATGTCTACGATCTGTCGTATCTCGAAATCGCGGCCGAGTACCGGATCGATCTTTCCCGCGCGAGCCTTGGCTGTAAGATCCTCAGTGAACTGATCTAGGGACTTCGTCTTGCCGGCAACGCCCGATGCCACCGGTGCACCGTCCGAGACGCCGCCGGTTTCACCAAGTGCTACAGCGTCGCGAGCTTCCGCAGAATCGGCGGTAACATCGGGAAGTTTCGTTTGCAGGTCCTCCGGCGAGATATGGGAAAATTCCTTTGAGATATCTCGGGCAATGCGTGCATAGCTTTCATTTCCGACCAAAGCCAGAATTAGATGTCCCGATCGCACCCTGGCCGCTCCAAAATCGACCGAAGCAAGCAGCCAACCGTCCTGTATCCATTTCGGGATACGATCGCTAAGCCCAGGCGTTCTTGAGTTTCCGGACTTCAACCGGTCCAGCGCCGTGCTCACGTCCTTCGTCAACCGGTCAATGTTTACTTCGTAATGTGCACAGATCTTATGCAGGTCCGTGTCGTCCTGTTCGAGCAATTTGAACAAAATGTGCTCGATCTCCACATCGTAATTCGTTCGGGAAAGGCAAAGGCCCGCCGCGCCTTCAAGTGCATTGCGCGTAACGTCGTTCAGCCTAGCGACCAATGATTTAAGATTTACGTTCATAGCTTTATCTCCAGTTGAAACTCATTTGCGATTCGATCAAAAAATGAAAACCCAGAAAAATAGCGCGCTAGCACGAAAGTACGAGCTGCTCGTCAACGCCAAGCACGGGCTTGGTCTTTAGAAAAGATGTCCATCCGAGCATTGGTTTTCTCGCTGCCCGCGTAGTCAAGATCGTTCCAGGCACTTGGCGCCCGAGAAGACGAAGCTGAACATCAAAGTCGAACTCAATACCTGCGATCAGTCGCACGATCGAGAGAAATGCTTTTCGCGCGCTGCCGTTCGGCAAAAAGGCCAGAAATTGCGTAAAAGTAAGCGGGCCCAGCCGAATACGAAATTTCGACTGCTGGTCCCAAACATTTGTACCTGTAATGCTGTTCAAACCAAGCGTAATATTTTGCGTTCCAATGCGGGTAACGTCGTCCGGCCCCAGCGGCAGCCATTGACCAAAGAACTGGACGATCTTTGCATTCAGGCCGAAGTAATGCGAAATAATGTTCTCGATTGCGTTTGCGGAGTGCGGTTTTTGAGCGATCAACCCCACGTAAGGAAGCATCGATTCGTCATCGACATGCGAGCGGCCGCGCAACCCCGGAGTGCCGAGACCGGCAAAATCGAACAAAAAACCGGTGAATGGATCATCGCCGCGTTCATAGCCTACCGGAAAACGATATTTAGCCCACGCACGGTAAAACATCGAAACAGTGCGATGCGTAAAGATATCGAGAAACGACCACAGCGCTGTATCGCGATGGCGAACGCGGTCAAGTACGAGTTCCGTGTAATGCGTCGGCAAGACGCCGCTTACACCCGCCATTCCCATAAAATTTACGATCGCTTCGATGCGGTCTTCGCCGGTTTTCTCGTCAGTCGTCTCGACGATCTGATGGATCTCACTCGACGGGAAATCCATCGCAATGCGAGAACGAAACCTTACGATCTCTTCGTGCGGTAGCGCGGTTTCCCCAACCGATTTGCGGTCGGGAATGATTCGCTCGAGCAGTCTCACCGCCTGAAAGAATTCAAACCGGTACGGCTCCTCGAAAACCACTTGTTTTAACGTTGCGTCTTTCATTACAACAAAATCTGTTCGCCGGCACGCGGTTTGAAAAGCTTGATCGGTTCCTCTCGCTGCTCGCTCCGAACTTCGAGCTGGTTAAAGGAATTGATTGACGAATAAAGCCCCATAAATCGGTCGAGCACGCAGGCAAACAAATACATGCCGCTGCCCACATATTCGTCTTCATCAAGGGTGATCGAAGTTTGCAGGCCGCGAACAAATCCGGTCCCAACCCGGCCCCCGACTTGCCGAACTACCTTTTTTGCTTCGATAGACTTTATGCCTAGTATCTGTTTTCTCGTTACAGACGAATCATTGAAATTGTAAAGATGAAGGATCTCCTGCAAAGCGTCCGGCACACCGTTCTCACTGCTTACGAGGGAAAGATAATTAAGATTCAAGTGCGAGATCAGTCTCCACTGGGCGTATCGGCGTTGCGGTGGACGAATAGTTTCGGTCGGTTTTGTCAAACATTTGACGCGTGAGAGCAACGCAGTGCCCTCAACTTCAAAATCACCTTCTCGCCCGCCGAAAGGCAATCTTGCCGGAAGGTCGCGGTTCGTGCAGGTCGTTTTTACATTCAAAACCTCGACCGCAGGCACGCGGGGATTAAAGTTCATGTCCACGAGCGACATAAATATTTCCGTTCCCTCATCGCCTTCCCGTTGCGATGGCCTTCGGGCCGCATACCAAAAGGCCTTTTCTGTTTCTTCGCCGTATGCGTGCCGCAGCGAGTAGAAGGGAGCGAAATACCGAGTTGTTCCGCTTTGGGGGTCGCTGGTGATCACCTCATCGACCGAATAGATCTCCGTACTGGATTGCCGATGAACATCAGGGATAACCTGATATTCGTATTTTTGCTGAGAAAGATAGATCGGGTCCGCGAGTCGCGAAAACAAATTAATGATCGGCGAACATCCCATCTTGAATGTGTCGACCGTTACCGGGGCGATCGGCGGCGTCACATCTTTCAGGTGGATCAAAATATCGAAATGGCTGCCGAATTTTCGCTGAATGGCTTCGTCGACACCCTCGATATCGAAGAAGAGAAACTTGAATGGAAATGCGAAATATTCAGATAGCAGCCGGTAGCCGGCGAAAGAACGTTTTGTAAACGGAAGCATCGCCTCGTTTTCATCGAAGCCGACCTGTCGTAATCCCTTCGCCGCTGGAATGATCACCGGATCAGGCAGTTTCAGCCGGATGTTCGTGATCGTTTTCAGCGTACTGTCGCCTAACGGTGCTTCCTTTGCCCGAAATTCAATGTTCGTAGAATGATTGAAAATTATTTCGTACAGCGGGAATACGAGCTGTGGATCACCATCGATATAAAATCGAAGTGATCGCAGCGGCTGCCCGCTTTCGCCATAACTGAATTCGTGAAGGTTAGCATCGCCGTAGCACCGCAAGCTCAGTTTTATATGGCAATCAGAGTATTTTCCGCGGCCGTCTTTCGGGGCGGGCGATTCGAGCGAGGCCGACAACAGCTCCATCGGAACAAGGTCCGTATCGAAGGTCGTCCTAAATTGGCAAGGCGTTCCGTCGACCGGCCGGGAGTTAAGTTTTGAACCTCGCTGAAGCTGCTGTACTGAAGTGATCTTGTCGCTCGCCGAACCAAATGACATTTGCGCGATCGCCATTGAAGGGATCGGTGCCAGGTAATGCGGGTAAAGTGTGTTTAGGAACGATTCGGTTATTTCCGGAAGTTCGTCATCGAGCTTTAGCGCGATTCGTCCTGTCAAAAAGGCGAACGCCTCGATCATCCGCTCGACATGCGGGTCCTCGATCTTCTCTTCATCTAATAGAAGTCGAGCCGCTATCTTTGGATATTTGCGCGCGAAATCCGCGCCCATGCGACGCAGAAAGATCAGTTCGCGCTCGTAATAACCGAGAAGTTCGTCGCGCATAGGGACAAAAAATCTTGCTTCAGATGTAAGCCGTCCGAAACATCGAAAAAATTGCTTTATCTAGAAAGCTTGCGAACTTACTGCGTAATACTATGTTGATCCGCTTACTGCAAAATTCCCGCTTCCAAGCTGGAGTACAGTATCAAAAACTACGGCTTCCGGTGTCGGTTCGATCTCAAGCGTCGCTTCGATCCGAAATTTCAAAGTTCGATCGACATTGCTCACCGGTTCGAGCGAAACCTTCAGGCCGGAAAATCTTGGTTCAAAATAAGTAAGGGCCGACTCGATTGCCTTTATCATTCGGTCCTTTTCACCCGCGCTTTTGGCGCTGGCGGCTGTGAAATCGGGTAGTCCATAAAATGCAACCGACTTCGGTGCTTCCTCAAGACTGCCATCGATATTTTCAAGGTGACAACGTGTATTGAGCAGCCACTCCAGGTCTCGCCGAACTGCCTGCTTTAGTTCAGTCAGAGAAGCAGACTGTGACCGCGGCGGGTCCTGGCTCATATTAGGGTCGTCATCGATAAGCCGGTCGAGGATTGACCACGACACCCTGATCTCGTTGTCGAAGCGGGACATTTTTCAGAAACCAAAAAGATATCGTCCCACCCCTTGGCGGGAACGATATCAAACGACCTTGAAAAGATCGCCCCGAAGTTGGCCTGCAGGGCGATCGTCTTTTGAACTACTCTTAGGCACCTGTGCCTTCGACCTTCTTGATGTCGTAGGAGGTCGTGTTGGTCAATGCCACGGTTCCGTCCGATTTCTGCTGGAAGTATTCGAACGTGATGTTCGTGAAGTTGAACGAGATCTGCTCCATAGGCAGGATCGAGCTTCCGTTCGAACCGCCCGTCTGGAAGGACGAGATCACGATATCGCCAAACGTAACCTTGGTATAAGTGAAGGGGTTGCCGTCACCGCCGGTCTTCCGGCAGCTCAGGATTGCCTGCGGGATGTGATTGCCCTTCGCACATGCCAGGAACAGCTGCGGCGATGCCTTACCGTTCTGAACTACGAAGTGGAAGTCCTGCAAGCTGACCTTGCCAACGCCCAAACCTGTTCCCTGTGTAGCCGAACCCGAGTTGCTTGCTCCAAACGACCACGATTCGATCTGCATCTGCTTTTCAAAACCGGTCGCATCCGATTCACCCTCGATTGTGTCGATCTTCAAATAATAATCAGCACTTGCCATATATTTACTTAGCTCCTTTCAGAATTACTGTTCGATCTTTGTTCCTAATCTATTTAATCGTTGTAGGCTTTCGTCTCACCCCTACTCGCTTACGTAACAAAGACGAAAACGAAAACCTACTTTTGCCGAAAAAAACAAAAAAGAATCATCCTACAAAAAAGCCTTACTTCGCCGGCGGCGGAAGATCGGCAACAAGACGCAGCGAGACCGAAAGTTCGTCAAGCTGAAAGTGCGGTCTAAGGAATGCTACCGCGCGATAACAGCCCGGCTTGCCGGGGATCTCTGCAACGTCCACTCTGGCCTCGCGAAGCGGATATTTCGCCTTTTGTGCTTGCGGAGCTACGTCGTTTTCCAAGACATACTGACTGATCCATTTGTTCAGGAACAATTCAGCTTCCCGACGGGACATGAACGAACCGATCTTGTCACGCATCATTGCCTTTAAGTAATGAGCGAAACGCGAGACAGCAAAGATGTACTGAAGCTGCGATGAAAGTCGCGCATTAGCATTTGCCGCATCAGAGTCGTATTTCTTGGATTTATTTGCCGATTGCGTAGCAAAGAATGCTGCGTAATCGGTACCTTTACAATGAACTAACGGGACGAAACCGTTATCGGAAAATTCCTTCTCACGTCGATCGGTAATAGCGACCTCGGTCGGACACTTCATCGCTACTTCACCTTCGTCCGTTTGAAACGTATGGGTCGGCAGGCCCTGAACCAAACCGCCGCCTTCCACGCCGCGGATAGCAACACACCAGCCGTGCATCGAGAACGCTTCCGTAAGTCTGGTCCCGAGAGCATAGGCCGCATTGCCCCACAAGTATTTCTTGTTGTCCGTGCCGTCGACATCTTCCTCAAAACGGAAGGTCTCCGTCGGCTTTGTTGCTGCGCCGTACGGTTCACGCATCAAAACGTGCGGGATAGTAAGGCCGACATAACGCGAATCTTCCGATTCTCGGAAGCTGCGCCATTTCATATATTCCGTTCGATCGAAGATCTTCGAAACATCCCGAACCTCGGTCATTTCCGAGAACGTGTCCCAACCGAAAAGGTCCGCGGAAGCAGCGCTCAGGAACGGTGCATGGGCAGCGGCGGCAACTTCTGAAACCTTTTCCAGAAGAGCCATGTCCTGCGGATGATTTCCGAATTCGAAATCTCCGATCATTGCTCCGAAAGGAGCCCCGCCGAATGTCCCGTATTCTTCTTCGTAGATCTTTTTGAATAGTGTCGATTGGTCGAATTCCAGCGCCCTTTCAAAGTCCTTCAAAAGGTCCTTCTTGGTCACGCTCATTACCCTGATTTTGAGTT
>JBJMGN010000413.1:0-11097 GCA_045807885.1 Pyrinomonadaceae bacterium
GATCGCGGCGGACGGGTTTGAAACCGTTCCGTCGGTCGTAGAGCCGATCGCGGCGGAAACATTTTACGAGGCTTCGGAGCCGGAAACGGCTGAGGCCGAGTATCAGGCGGGTCATATCGACGAAGACGATGTCGAGATGTCAGAACCCGCTGAAGAGGAAGACGAAGTTCCCGTCACGATAGCTGTTCCGGCGACTGCGGCGTTTATGGCTCCTGCGATGTATGCTGATGAGCCGCGACAAATGACCGTCTCACCCGAAGACCTCGACGATGGTTACTACATCACGGTTATTGAGGAAAAGAACGGAAAGCAGCGGAATATGCTGCTGCTTGCGTCGGCAGTCTTTTGTTTGACCATCGCATTGGCCGCAACCGTGATCTCCTTGTTTGATAAGGACCTCGGTGTGGGTGCTATTGATGATGGCAAGTTGTTCTCTGCCGTTATCGTTGATGACCCGATGATGACCGAGGAGATCAAGGAAGAAAAGAAGAACGATAAGAAAGCCGGCGGTGGCGGTGGTGGTGGCCGCGAAGACAAGGAAGATGTATCGCAGGGCGACCTCGCCGATCAGTCACCAAAGCCAACGCGTCCGCCCGACGCGAAAGTCCCGCGAATGGACAATTTTGAATTGGTTACACCTCCGCCTCAAACTGAAGGCAACATGAAGTTCCCGAAAAACTATGACCGGTGGGGAAATCCGACGGCGAAGTTCGGCAATTTGTCTAACGGCATGGGAAGCGGTGGTGGAATGGGTTCGGGAGTTGGAACCGGACAGGGAAGCGGCCGTGGAACCGGAGCCGGTAGTGGATCGGGCTCGGGTTATGGAAGCGGTAATGGAAATGGTAACGGAGATGGAGATGGCGACGGTGTTCCCGGCAGCGGCGAGCCTCCACCCAAGGTTGCAGCTGTAACAACTCCTTTACAGATCATTTCAAAGCCCAAAGCTACATACACTGATGCAGCTCGTACGAACAATGTACAGGGCAGCGTTAGGTTGAAGATCACGCTGCTCGCGTCGGGAGCGGTTGGCAGTATAACGCCGGTAACGCGGCTTCCGCACGGCTTGACCGAGCAGGCTATCGCTGCTGCCCGTCAGATTCGCTTTAAGCCGAAGATGATCAACGGTGTGGCTCAATCGGTGGTCGTAACATTCGATTACGGATTTAACATTTACTAATTCCTGTTTACAAAAAAGAAAAGGGCCGCATTTCGCGGTCCTTTTTTATTGATTTCCAAACAATTCGAACGGCTGAAGCCGTCACTCTTACTGGTCAGATCATGTCCTCGGTGGATTTTGAATCTTCGTTGAGTTCATACCGGTCGCGGTCGCGTTTGCGTATCTTATCGACAATATCCAGCGGCTCATTGTCCGCGAAGTCGATACCCATCGCGTGGGCGTTCTCCTCGACATCCGACTGATCGGGAGTTGGATTATGCCCGAAAACCGCTTCCGAACCCGAGCCGTTCACTTCTTCCCACGCCGCGTCTATATCTCCGCCCGAGTCTCTCGGCGACGATGAATTATGATCAGCAAGCCGCTCGTTTAATTCGCTGGGTGCTTGCGGCACATGGGCGATCTCATCGTCCATCATGTCTTTGATCTCCTGATCCGGCGGGTTTTCGTTCTCGTAAAATTCAAGCTGTTTGCCGTTCATACTGTTGGCTCCTATGAAATCTTAGAGGGAAGCGAAAGCATATCACGTACTGCAGCGAACAGATAAAAGTTTTCAAATGAATACAACGGACTGCGAACTCGGGATCTCAAATCGCTTGCGGCACCGCATATTCTTACACATCAACTGGTCGTCGATCCGAACCATATAGTCTTTCGATTTTTCGTACTGAGCCCGGTCGTGCTCGTTTAGGTTTCGCGGGCCGTTCTTCTTCTTAGTTCGTTTCATCCAACGGACGTCGTAATCGTTTCGTTCGCGGCAGTGCGGGCATGCGAAGCTCGCCCTTTTTACTTCCTGTTTCTCGTCGAATATATCTCGCTCGTGCATAGTGACATTTTACATCACTTATGCACCCGACTTCGAAAGTGCGAAAACAAATTAAAGGTCTCGAAGGAACTTAAAGCTGAAGATGCCAGTGTCGTGCCCGTCGGAAAAGTGGAAGTTCAGAGCATATCTGCCAACGATCGACGTGTGCTTGAAGGTGAGATCATCGGGAATATTCTTGTCCTGCAAAGTCTTCTTTCCGGACCATTCGTCAACACAGCCTGCACATGGGCACGCACGACGGAGCTGCACCGCACTGTAACGGGTTTCCGTTTTGTCGGACCATTTGATCGATATCTCGTTGTCGCTTTCTTCTATGATCTGGGTCGGTTCTATCATTCATCTTCCAGGGCCTTCTCGATCTCGTTGGCGTCTATTCCGTAGTGCGTCGCATGATAGATCGGCTTTCCGTCGCGAATTACAAAAATCTGGGGCGATTGGTGTACCCGGCCCGTCTTTTCAGCGATCTCGTTCGATATCTCCCGGTCGTCCTGCACGACCACGAAATGGATGTCACGTCCAACTTCGTCGACCATCTCCATTACGTGCGAACTAATGCCGCAGGCTTTGCTGTGCTTAAAGATCACGACCGGCTTTTCGGCTGAGTCTTTGAAAAGCTGCTCGAGGGTTTCCCTGGTTTTTATAGGCTTAAAGTTTGCCATTTATCCGTGGTGAAGCTGGGGAAAAACCTTTCGGTAAGCGACCAGGCTGGTTGCAGTCAGTATCGGGATCGTTAGATATATTCCGACACAGAATGCGAGCTCACCAAGTACTACGATACCAAATTGGAGAAGGATCAGCCCTCCAATACCTCCGATGTTCTTTAGCGCCGCTCGTGCACTCAGCTTAACCGCATCGACGGCACCGAGGCCTCGATCGACGAGTAAAGGAAAGGCAAAAATGATAAGCGAATGAATGCAGGTCATTGCAATTGCCACAAAAAGATCAATTGCTAATGCAATGCCAAGCGTGCCGATCAGAACGGAACTGTCAACCCGTTCACCCATAACAGCAAGCGTTATCAGCGGCGAATAGACCGTAAAAAACGCAGCTACAACATAAACAACGATCGGGATGATAAACAGCAGAGCGATCGGAATACTTGGCCCGAGAAACTTCATTCCCGTCCATAAGTCTTCGAATCTAACTTCGCCGCCGTCGATCTTTTTCAAATAGCAGATCATTATGCCGCAGATCATTGCACCAAGAAGGACATAGACTGTAACACCTGCGATCATCCCGCCTACAAGTGAGATCGCAAAAAGCAGCCAGTAGTCGCGTTTTATCAAGCCCCACGCTTCTTTCAAACATTCGATCGGCTTGATGGCTTTAGTGTTGAACGAAAGGTCAGGCGTCATTGTAGATATCGCGAAGGTAGTCGTTGACCATACGGTCGCTCGAGAACTCAGGTGTGAGTGTCGCGATCGAGTTCTTCATCATTGCGACCCATTTGGAGGGGAAGCCGCTTTCATCCCTTTCGTAGAACGTCGGAATGACCCGGTTTTCCAGAGTCTCGTAGAGCGATAAGGCGTCGCGTTTGTCTATCTGATCGTCGGGCTCGTCGTTCTCCGCTTCCTCGCCGATCGCAAACCCGTTCTCTTCGTTGTAACCTTCGATCCACCACCCGTCGAGTATCGAAAAGTTCAGCACGCCGTTCATTGCGGCCTTCATTCCGCTTGTACCGCTGGCTTCCATCGGCCGTCTCGGAACGTTCATCCAAACGTCGACACCTTGCACAAGATATCGGGCGACTTCCTGATCATAGTCTTCGATAAAGACGGCCCGCTGCTGCCAGCTCGATGCATGATCGATGCTCATCAACTCCTGCAGGATCGTTTTCGCGGTATTGTCCTGCGGGTGGGCTTTGCCGGCGAATACGAATTGCACCGGCCGATCCGGGTCGTCGACCATCTTCAGTAACCGATTTCGATCCGAGAGCAGTAAGTTCCAACGTTTATACTGTGCCACTCTGCGTGCGAAGCCGACAGTGAGAACATTTGGTGAAAACAGGTCCCTGGTGTCCGTCCTTTCGTTGATCGTGTCGCTCGCACCTGTATCCCTGCGTTTCGTTCGCTCCCGGATAAAAGCGATCAAAACGTTTTTCAGCAAAACATGTGCTTCCCAAAGCTTTCGGTCATCGAAGGCGGCGATTCCTTCCGACCATCGTTCTGGTTCTCTTACATGGTCAGCCCAATTCGGCCCGAAATGGTTTTCGAAAACGCTCTGATAAGCCGGTGCGACCCATGTCGGGGCATGAACCCCATTTGTAACAGATGTGATGGGAACGGAGCCGGCATCGGAAAGGTCCGGAAACATCTTGAGCCACAAACCTCTCGACACTTCGCCGTGCTTTTCGCTCACGCCGTTTGCGGAGCGGCACATTCTAATTGCAAGCGGTGTCATCCCAAAATGCTCGTTGTCGTCGCTCAAAACTGCGCGACCCAGTGCCAGAAACTCACCGTTGTTCAGCTTGAGTGAATCGATAAATTCCTTGCTGAAACATTGGATCAAAACATTCGGCGGAAAGGTGTCGTTACCCGCTGCGACTGGAGTGTGAGTTGTAAAAACACACTTTTTTCGGACTTCTGTAACAGCATCGGCAAAGCCTTTGTCCGGATTAAGACCCAGCCATTCTCTTGCGAGCTCAAGTGTGGAAAAGGCTGCATGCCCTTCGTTGAGATGATAAACCGACGGATCGATATTGAGTTTCCTGAGCAGCCTGACGCCGCCGATTCCAAGCACTTTCTCCTGCACAACACGCGTCTCGTTATCGCCGCCGTAAAGGTGGCCAGTGATCATCCGATCGATCGCGGTGTTCTGATCGACGTTCGTATCCAGCACGTAGAGCGAGATCCTTCCAACCCTTGCAAGCCACGCCTGAGCGTAAACCTCACGACCGCGAATGTGGACCATCACCGAGACTCGCTGGCCGCCTGCGTCCATCACCGGCTCGATGGCGAGGCCTAGGTCGAAGATGTTCGAGTAATGTTCTTCCTGCCAGCCGTCGTGCGAGATGTCCTGGCGAAAATACCCGTAGCGATAAAGCAGACCGACCGCGACAAGCGGAATATTAAGGTCGCTCGAAGATTTGAGATGGTCGCCTGCCAGGATTCCAAGCCCGCCGGAATAGACCGGAAGGGAATTGTGAACGCCGTATTCTGCACAGAAATAGGCGACCGGGTGTGTAACACTTACACCTTCCTGTTTACCTGATTCGGAAGTGAAACTCTCGCTTTTACTTTCGGACATGTACACGTCGAATGCTGATGCGAACCGCTGCAGCTTCGCCAGATAGTCCGGGTCGGTCGCCTTTTGCCAGAGAAGGAGCTGGTTCCCGTCGCTCAGCATTCGCCGGGGGTTCTGTTCGACCTTGTTCCACATCACAGGATCGAGATCGCGAAAAAGTTCGACACCCTCCGGATGCCACGACCAGTAGAAGTTTTTCGAAAGGCGTTCGAGCACCTTGAGAGGTTCTGGCAGCTCGATTCCAAGCGGGGTAAAAGAATGAAATGTAAGGTCCATCATGAAGTTATCGACGATCAGACGCGTTCCATCGAATATAGAACATCTCTTTTCAGCCTGCCAACTTTAACCAAACAGGAGTATGTGTTTGAAAGTGTTTAGATGTTTGAAATGTTTAGAGTGCGTGGCTATTCAGAAAGGCAAGCATGTCTTCCTGCCCGAAAAAGACAAGCCGGACCTCTTTGATAGACGAACTCCCGTGGATGAATTCGCGTACGGTCGTGGAAGCGATCTTAGCGGCTTCCGCTTTAGGATAGCCGTAAGCTCCGGTTGAGATAGCAGGGAAGGCAACTGTCGTTAGATCATGTTTTGCTGCGAGCAAAAGGCAATTGCGGTAACAGGCTGTCAGCAGTCGCTCTTCGTCGCCGTTATGCTCGCCGAATATCGGCCCGACGGTGTGAATGACAAACTTTGCAGGCAGATCGCCGGCTGTCGTAATGACGGCTTCGCCAGTCGGAAGCCCGTCTGGATATTCTTCGTCCCGAATGCGTTTGCATTCCTCCAGGATCGCCGCTCCGCCCTTCGAATGAATGGCACCGTCCACGCCCGATCCGCCCAACAGCGACTTGTTCGCTGCGTTCACGATCGCATCCACTTCTTGTTCGGTTATGTCTCCAAGAGTAACAACGACCTTCCCGATCGACTCACCCATTTCTTCTTCTATGTCCGGCATAGCTAAACACTTTACTGCAAGGCATCGCCATCTGCCAATTACAGGGCCGACACATAGCACTGCTCGAAACGATAAGGTAGAATGGCGATTTTATGAAACTCGACATCATTCCCGTTAAATGGACGGACGAGGGCGTGGCGATGCTTGATCAGCGTTTGCTGCCTACCGAAGAGAAATGGCTGATGCTGAAGAGCTGCGACGAAGTAGCTGCCGGCATCAAGGACATGGTCGTGCGAGGTGCACCGGCGATCGGTGTGTCTGCGGCGTACGGTATTGCATTGGGGGCGCGGCAGTTTGTCGGGACCAATGTCGATGACCTCGAAGAAGAGCTTGAATACATTTCTGAAGTGTTGGGCAAGACTCGTCCGACGGCCGTGAACCTTTTTTGGGCGATCGACCGGATGAAGCGTACATTCCAAACAGCCAAGTCTGCTAACAAGTCAGTCAGCGAGATCAAGCAGATCCTCCTGGAAGATTCGAAGGCCATCCATGACGAAGATATCGAATCGCAGCGAATGATCGCACAGTTCGGCGGCGAGCTGCTCGACGATAATTCCACCGTCCTGACGCATTGCAACGCCGGAGCGTTGGCTACTGGCGGTGTTTGGGGAACTGCGTTGGGCGTCATTCGCGGAGCAGTGAATCAAGGCAAAACGATCGCCGTAATTGCCGACGAAACGCGGCCCTACCTTCAGGGTGCGCGCCTTACGGCATGGGAGCTTCATCAGGACGACATACCTGTAACGCTTATAACCGACAACATGTCCGGCCACATGATGAAAAAGGGAAAGGTGCAGGCCGTTGTCGTTGGTTCCGATCGCATTGCGGCCAACGGCGACGTTGCGAACAAATCGGCACGTACATGGTCGCGGTTTTAGCTCGTCAGCACGACATTCCTTTCTATGTCGCCGCGCCACTCTCAACCGTTGATATGAACTGCCCGACAGGCGAAGAGATCCCTATAGAAGAACGCGATCAACGCGAGATCACACACGTCAAGGACATCCAGCTCGCTCCTGAAGGCATCGGCGTTTCAAACTACGCATTCGATGTAACACCAAACGAGTTTGTAACAGCTATCATCACCGAAAAAGGCGTCGCCCGTGCACCGTACACTGAGAGTCTTAAGAAACAGTTCGAGGTATAAGCTAACCAAACAGAAAAGGGCGGTGTTTAGGCGAACCTGTAGATGTTCGAATAATCACGGAACGGCGATTGCGTCAATGATCGTGACGGAGCAATATCCGTACGCATTAAATACACGAACACAAGGGAGGAGATATGGCGATATT
Organism: Pyrinomonadaceae bacterium; assembly: GCA_045807885.1. Taxonomy (GTDB): domain Bacteria; phylum Acidobacteriota; class Blastocatellia; order Pyrinomonadales; family Pyrinomonadaceae; genus OLB17. Next base: position 7,485 of record JBJMGN010000413.1, read on the forward strand.
TAATAACGACGAGGTTAAAGGAAAGTGGGAACAGGCAAAGGGGAAAGTGAAGGACAAGGTCGGCGAAGCGACCGGCAACGAGCGGCTTGAGACCGAAGGCGAAGCCGAAAACACGGGCGGAAAGGTCCGGGAAGGCTGGGGAAACTTCAAGAAAGGCGTATCAAACGCCGTAGACGACGTCGCCGATGCGATTAACAAATAAGCCGGCGGTAGAAACAAAAATGGAAAGTGAAGGGCTTTCTTCACTTTCCATTTCTTTATCTGGAGTTTTTAGTTACTTTGGTTTTTGCGACGCCTTTGCCATCTTCTGCATCCGTGTACTTGAAGTTCACGCGGCGTTCTTCCAACTCACGCATAGCTACACGCGTGGTCTTGTGTTTTCGGACATCCATGTCCGTACGGGACAGTGCACCCCGCTGAAGCTGCTTGCTTCGCTGAGCTGCCAGGATGATCATTCTGTATTTCGAATCTATCTCGGGCGGGTCAATAATTTCTTCTTGATCTTCGATTTCGTCCGTGATCTCTTCGGCCATATTTGCGGCTTTCTCCATAAACTAGTGTTTCAGAACCCCGAAACTATCTAGAATATCCTGAACCGCCTCACTTTGTCTATCCCGTGTTTGTCTTTCCGCACAAATGATCGAAGCTATTTTCCTTGATGCAGCACGCACTTCGTCGTTAATAACTATGTATTTGAACCGTTCGTGCTCCATTACTTCGGTATACGAATTACGCAATCGGAGATTAAGGTCGTCGAGGTTTTCGGTCGCGCGGGCGGTAAGGCGGGCTTTTAACACTTCAAAAGAAGGCGGCATGATAAAGATGCTCACGGCATCCGGCATCTTTTCCATTACCTGGGCTGCACCCTGAACATCGATCTCGAGGATCACATCCTTACCGGCGTTCGTCATGTTCTCGGTCTGCTTTCTGGACGTGCCATACCAGTTCCCATGCACTTCTGCGTATTCTAGAAACCCGTCGCTGTTTATCTTTTCCTCGAACTTTAGCTTCGAAACAAAGTAGTAATGCTTGCCATCTTCCTCGCCAAACCGCGGAGCCCGTGTGGTGAGCGAAACCGAATACCCGACGTCAGGCAACGCATCAAGCACTTCCTTGATAAGCGTGCCCTTACCACCGCCCGAGGGAGAGCTGATGATTACTAAATTACCTTTCATTTCCAAAGTGTAAGAGTGACGGCTTTAGCCGTTCCGCCCTGGAACGCCTGAAGGCGTCACTCTTACCTGTCTATTCCACATTCTGCACCTGTTCCCGGATTTTCTCAATCTCGCTTTTAACCTGCAACGCGTTCTCTTTTACGACCATATTATTGGTTTTTGATGTGATCGTGTTCGCTTCGCGGTTGAGCTCCTGCGTCAGGAAATCGAGGCGTTTACCAACCTCTTTTTCCTCGTCCATGATCGACCGGAAATGTTCGATGTGTGTGCGAAGCCGTGCGATCTCTTCAGATATATCGGAGCGGTCTGCAAGGTATGCGATCTCTTGAGCAAGCCGGCTTTGATCAAGTTCTATCTGCGATTCGGTCTTCGATAACAGTTCGCCGATACGTTTGGTCAGCCGTTGCCGGTACTCTTCGCCAATGTTACCGGCTTCCTTCTCTATCTCGTTTGTATATCCTTCGATGTTAGCGAGTCGTTCGAGGAGTTCGGTCTTGAGCATCGAGCCTTCGCTTGCCCGCATCAACTCAAGGTCGGCAAGTGCCGCTGTTACCGCTGTCTCGATGGCCTGGGAAAACTCGCCACTGGCTTCTTCTTTTTTAACCGTGAAGATGTTCGGCAGGCGTGCGATGACGTTTATGTCAGGATCGCCGCCGATATCGAAGTCGGACTTTAGCTGGTTCAACGCACTCAGGTAACCGGTGATGATCGGCCGATTAAGCTCGTACGATATTTCCTGCACTCGGTCATATTGAATGCTGACATCTACGCGTCCACGAGTGAGACGGTTGCTGATCAATTTCTTCAGCGGAGCTTCCAATGCCTGCAGTTCGCCGCCGAGCTTTAATACGACGTCGAGAAAGCGGTTGTTAACCGTCTTCATCTCAACCGACACCTCAAAGTTATCGCCGCTTACAGAGCCGCGTCCGAAACCGGTCATCGAATTCATTTATTAACCCTCGTTTTAATCCGCTAAAAGCCTGTATTATGCACGACTATCGCGTTTGGCAACAGCAAACATTTCGCTTTACAGGCGAGTTAAGTGATTGGTATCATTCAGCGGACCTATTCCGGTCCCAATCCTTACAATCACGGAGCACAGTTAGATATGTCAGTTGATGCGAAAGCTGAGATCGTTATCGAACGTCCGCGTGCGGAAGTTGCGAAGATCATGTTTGATCCGAAATGCGACACGCTTTGGATCGGTGGATTGAACAACGTATTCCCTCAATCTTCCGGACCGATGAAGAAAGATTCACTTGTGGAGCGCGTCGGCAGTTTTCAGGGCAGGCAGTTTTCAGCGAAGGTTCTCGTTGTGAAGGACGTGCCTGAGCAAATGCTCGAGCTTTCATCCGACGAACCGTTCGAAATGAAGATCAAATATGAACTCGACGAGGTCGATGGTGGTACAAAGGTCAAGCTTCGTATTCAAGGGATCGTGGAAGACCAGTTTCAAATACCGCCGGCGTCGTTTGGAAAGCTTGTTACCGAAGCCTTGAACAACGACCTCAAGCGGCTAAAAAGACACGCCGAGATGTAAACACTCAAACTGCCGCAGCTTCAGTTTCCTCGTCGACAAACTGCATTTCATATAGTTTCCGATATCTCCTGTTTAACGCGATCAATTCTGCGTGAGTTCCTGCTTCTACGATCTCGCCTTTCTCCATAACAACTATCTTGTCGGCTCGACGAATAGTTGAGAGCCGATGGGCGATGACGATCGATGTCTTGTTCTGCATCAAGTTCGCTAATGCCTTTTGAACAAGTGATTCGGATTCAGTGTCGAGGGCGGAAGTAGCTTCATCCAAAATAAGGACAGGCGAGTTCTTCAGCACGGCACGCGCGATCGCGATTCGCTGTCGCTGTCCACCCGAAAGAAAAACTCCCCGCTCTCCGACGATCGTGTCGTATCCATTCGGAAGTTCGGCAATGAACTCATCCGCAAATGCGGTCTGGGCCGCAGCAATGATCGCACCTTCAGAGGCATTGGGATCGCCATAAGTGATGTTGTATCGAACCGTGTCATTGAAGAGCACCGTTTCCTGTGACACAAGTGCGATCTGTTTTCGAAGGCTTGAGATCGCAGTATCACGAAGATCGATCCCGTCCCATAAGATCGTTCCCGTTACAGGGTCGTAAAGCCTTTGGATAAGTTTGGTAAGGCTGGATTTGCCGCCGCCACTTTCACCGACAAGAGCGACCGTGGTTCCTTTCGGAATTACAAGATCGATCGACTTCAGGATCTTCTTATTACTTTTCCCGTATTTGAACGAAACGTTGTGAAGCTCAATCGAATGCTCTAAGGGCTTCAACTGAACGGCATTTTGCTTTTCAGGGAGTTTGTCATTCTCATCGAGAACGCTCCATACATCACGTGCTGCAGCGAAGGCTTTTGAAAGTTCATTGTGCTGTCGTGATAGTTTACGGATCGGATCGTA